>NZ_PKFA01000052.1:0-119211 GCF_002919275.1 Thermocrispum sp.
ACGCCCGCGCCGAGCAGTGCGCACAGGACGCCGACGGCAACCGTGTCGGCGAACCCGCCAGCCCACTTGTTCAGTGAGTTGAACGTGAGCGGTGCCGAGTGCTGACGTGCTGCACGCCTACGGGCAGTATGTCGTCCGACTTGGCGCGGCAGTCGTCAGTTACGCCGAGGAGTGCATGGGCGCCCCAGCTGATCAACAGACGAGGACCTTTCCGGCTGCAGGGAACCTCGGTACGTGGCCGACATGATCTGCTGTGGGAACAACGCCACCCGTCGCGACGTCGATCGCGCTTCACACGAGTGTGTCTGTGGTCTTGCTCGTCGTGTGGTCACGCTGCACCCGGCGCTGGTGTGAGATCAGGCCCGGAACAAGGACTGTGGTGCTGGGCAGGCCCCCCAACCCTGCCCAGCACCACAGGCCGACACGCGGCCACTGCCGCTCGGTCGCGCTCCCCATACGACCGGTCGGCGGCCCCCGTCTCGGCCGCAGCACGCAGCCTCGCGCGCGGGCGGTTTCAGCTGAAGTGCACCAACCGCCCGAACGCGTAAAATGCCTGCTTGCAAGCTTGGAAACGTTTTCCGGTCCGGAACGGTAGGGGCAGGTGACAGGTTCGGAACTGGCCACCACGCCCCGCGCACGCTTCGCCGAGCGGTTCGCTCTGCTGTACGCCGAAGCCGGGAACCCGCCGTTGAAACGGGTGACCGAATCGGTGCACCGAGCACGGCGGCTGGACGAACGCGGGCGTCCGGTACGAGTGACCGCGCAGCGCATCAGCGATTGGCGTCGTGGCCGCAACGTGCCCGCGCGCTTCGCCGGCCTGGCGGCGGTGCTGCAGGTGCTCATCGGTGAAGCACGCAAGCGCCGCGCCAAGCCGGTCCTCGACGGTCTCTACGACCTCGCCGCCTGGCAGCAACTGTGGCGGGACGCGCTGGCCACCCCGACCGGCGCCGCTGCGGCGGCCGAGCGCAAGGACGACGGGACCGGGCAAGCGGTTGCGGACGAAGGAGTATGCCCCTATCGAGGCTTGGCGCCGTTCCGGCAGTCCGACAGCGAGTGGTTCTTCGGTCGCGAGCGCAGTACCAAGCAACTGATCGGCAGGCTCCGGCGAGCCGCGGACGACGGCGGGTTCGTCGTCGTGGTCGGTGCGTCCGGCGCGGGCAAGTCGTCGCTGCTGCGTGCCGGACTCGGTCTCGAGCTCGCGCCGGGCACCCTCTCCGACGGGCAAACCGTGGCGTGGCCGGTGGTGACCGTGACGCCGGGACGCGCCCCGCTGAAGGAACTGGCGAACGTCGTCGACGAGCTGGCCGATCCGCTGAAGAAGGCCGACTCGGCCCTGGCTGACGGCGACGACCCGGCCACCGAGCAGTTCGCCGCCGAGGTGCGCTGCGCGGTGCGGGCGTTCGCCGAGCGCAAGGGCGGCCAGGGCGCGGGCGTCGTGCTCGTGGTCGACCAGCTCGAAGAGCTGTTCACGCTGACCGACGACGAGGACGAGCGGGTGCTGTTCCTGCGGGTGCTGCAGGCGATGTGCACGCCGAGCCCGGGATTCCGCGCCGAGCCCGCGCCCGGCTTGGTGGTGCTCGGGGTGCGCGCCGACTTCTACGACCGCTGCCTGCGTTACCCGGCGATCGTCGAAGCCACCCACGACAGGCAGCTGGCGCTCGGCGCGATGACCGTGCAGGAGCTGCGGGACGCGGTGATACGGCCGGCCAAAGCGGTCGGCCTGCAGCTGGAACGGGGCCTGGTCGAGCTGCTGCTGGCCGATCTGGGCGCGCAGGTCGCCCCGGCCACCCCCGGGCGCCGCACCGCGGGCTACGACGCCGGGGCGCTGCCGCTGCTGTCCCACGCGCTGCTGGCGACCTGGCAGCGGCGCAGCGCGGGCAAGCTGACCATCGCGGGCTACCGGGCGGCGGGTGGCATCCACGGCGCGGTCGCCGCGACGGCGGAGCGGACCTGGGATTCCCTGGACGCCGCCGAGCAGGCCGCCGCGCGGCGCATCCTGTTGCGCCTGGTGCAGGTCGGGGAGACCACGCGTGACGTCCGCCGCCGGGCCACCCGCGCCGAGCTGCTGGCCGGAATCGACGACACCGGCACCGCCCGCGCGACCGAGCGTGCGCTGGAGTCGCTCGCGGCCGCCCGCCTGGTGACGCTGGACGCGAACGCGGTGGAGATCAGTCACGAGGCGTTGCTGGAGGCGTGGCCACGGCTGCGCACCTGGATCGACGACAACCGCGCCGAGAACGTGCTGCGGCAGCGGCTCGAGGCCGACGCGCAGGCCTGGGACGACCAGGGACGTGATTCGTCGCTGCTCTACCGCGGGGCCCGGCTGGAGTCGGCCATGCGGTTGTCCGAGGACGAGCATGCGGTCCAGCCCACTCCGGTCGCCAGGGCGTTCCTGGCCGCGTCGGCGCGCACCGCGCGGCGCAGCAGGTGGATCCGGCGCGGCGGTGTCGCCCTGGTCTGCGTGCTGGCGCTGATCGCGGCGACCGCCGCGGCGATCGCGATCGACCAGCGCAACGAAGCCGAGTACCAGCAGCTTGTGTCCGCGTCCGACAACCTGCTGACCACGGACCCGTCGCTGGCCGCTCAGCTGGCGCTGATCGCGCACCGCGAGCGGCCGGACGACCCCGTGGTTAACGGTCGCCTGCTGGCCATGCAGCATGCACCGCTGGCGACCCCGCTTCGTGGCCACAGCGCGGCGGTCTACCTCGGCAAGTTCCGGCCGGACGGGAAGGTGCTGGCCACCGCCAGCGAGGACCGGACGGTGCAACTGTGGCGGCTGCCCGACGACGGCGACCCGGTCCGCCTGGGCGAGCCGTTGACCGGCCATCGAGGCTGGGTGGGTGTCGCGCTGTTCACCCCGGACGGCCGCACGCTGGCCACCGCGGGCGAGGACGGCACGATCCGGCTGTGGGACGTCCGCGACCCGGAACACGCCAAGCAGCTCGGTGAGCCGCTCGACGGCCACCACGGCATCGTCTACATGATCCACTTCAGCCCGGACGGCAAGCTGATGGCGTCCGCGCACGGCGACGGCTCGGTGCGCATCTGGGACGTGTCCGACCCGGCGCACCCGCGCTGGCGGCAGGACCTCACCGGGCACACCAGGGCGGTGCGATCGGTGGCGTTCTCGGCCGACGGAAGCCTGCTGGCCAGCGGGAGCGACGACCACGACGCACGGTTGTGGCGGGTGCGCGACGGCAGGCTGTCGGCGCTGGGCGGGCCGTTGCGCGGCGCGTCGGACAAGGTGCACGCCACGGTGTTCAGCCCGGACGGCGAGACGCTTGCGGTGGGCGTCGAGGACGGCACGGTGCAGCTGTGGGACGTGCGCGACCCGAGCAAGCCCGAACCGATCGGCGGCCCGCTGTCCGGTCACGAAGGCCTGGTGTGGGAGCTGTCGTTCAGCCCGGACGGCCGTATCCTCGCCTCGGCCAGCTCGGACGGGACCGCGCGGTTGTGGAACGTCGCCCGCCCGGAGCGCGCCGGGCCGCTCGGGCGCCCGCTGGCGGCGGCCAGCGGCATCGTCTACGCCGTGGAGTTCAGTCCCGACGGCGAGCACCTGCTGACCGCCAGCGAGGACGGGATCACCAGGCTGTGGGCGCTGCCGCCACGGCTGCTTCCGGCGCATGCCGACGGGGTGGCCTCGGTCGCGGTCAGCCCGGACGGCGGGCTGCTGGCCACCGGGGGCGCGGATCAAGCGGCCCAGCTGTGGCGGGTGGGGCCGGACCGCCGCCCGCGGCCGGTGGGGCCGTCGTTGGCCGGACCGCGCGGCGTGGTCGGCCACCTCCAGTTCGACCCGAGCGGCACGTTGCTGGCGGTCGGCAGCGACGACGAGCAGTTGCAGCTGTGGCGGGTCGCCGACCCGGGCTCGCCGGAGCCGGTCGGCAGGCCGCTGGAGGGCAGCAGCGGATACTTCAGCCGCGACGGCAAGGTGCTCGTCGTGGTGCGGGGCAGCGTCCTGCGTTTCTACGACATCACCGACCCGGCGGACCCGCAGCCGGTGAGCATGCTCGACACGGGGCAGGCGACGTACGTGACGTCGGCGGCGTTCAGCCCGCGCAAGCCGATCCTGGCGACCGCCGCGTTCGACAAGACGGTGATGTTGTGGGACGTCAGCGATCCGGCGAACCCGCGCCGGATCGGCAAGCCGTTGCGGGCGCACAGCGGACCGGTGTGGGCGGTGGCGTTCCGTCCCGACGGTGCGGTGCTGGCGACGGCGAGCGGTGACCGCACCGTGCGGCTGTGGGACGTCCGGAACCCGGACAGTCCGACGGCGATGGGCGCGCCGCTGCGCGGTCATGCCGACGGGGTCACGGCGCTGGCGTTCGGGCCGGACGGGCAGCGGCTGGTCACCGGAAGCTACGACCGGACGGTGCGGATCTGGACGTTGCCGAACCGGGGCGCGATGTCGTTGCCCGGGCACAGCGGCATCATCGAGGACGTCGCGATGACCGGCAGCGGGGAAGCGGTTTCCGTGAGCAGCGACGGGACCGCGCGCCTGTGGGACCTGCGGGTTTCGCGCAGCGTCGCGCGCATTTGTGCGAAGACGGCCTCGGTGCTGACGGAAGCGGCCTGGGCACGGTACGTGCCGTACCAGGACTACGACCCGCCGTGCTGAGGTCGCCCGGGTGAGGGCACGGGACCGCCGGCGATGTCGTGATCACGTCGCCTCGCGACGGATGTGGCGTGGGCACAGCGGCACCAGGCAGGACTGTGCAGACCTCTCGTGAGATGGAGGTCGTTCGGGAGGGCTCGGTTCCCGTTCGGCCATGACTGATCGGTAACGCGCCTTCGACTCAGTACGTTGAGTAGCCGCAAAGCTACTTCATGTCAGTATTCGATGCTGCTGTGTGGATGGAGTGTGGGTGAAAAACTTCTTTCGGCGTTGTGGAGCGTTGGTGGCTGCGGCGGTGACGGCGGCTGTGGTGAATCCGGGTACGGCCGCCGCGATCGACCAAGTGCCGTGCAACAACAACGAGTTCGTGCGTATCGAGATACATCACAGTCTGGAGCCCCCCCGGGAAACCTACTGGTGTTTTGCCAATGGTGGCGAGGTGACGTGGTCATCGTCCCAATGGTGGGTGACGCAGATCTGGACCGGGAACAATCGTGTTCAATGGTTCGGCGACGGGCGGTGGCAGCCCGCGCAGCCGATCAACAAGTGGACGGTGTTCGGGTGGTCGAATCATCCCGGCGGAGTGCGCATCAACGGCATCAGAATCGTGTGACGATGTGACTTGCTGACGGCACCCAGGGGCGGCGATGCTGCGCCGGACTCGTGTCCGCGAGTGTGGCGAAGCGCGGGCTGCAGAGCTGGTGCAGCGCCGGCCCTGAGTGGACGCACCTTGCCGCCGGTCGTCGCTCCCGCGCCGGACTCGTCAGGGCACGCCGACGCTCCGCACCGGGTGGGACAGCCGGTGAACGGATGCGGTTGGCGTTCCGGGTCGATGGTTCGATCGTGGCCGGCTGGTTCTCGCCGGCAAGGCTGACCGGCGCGGGGACCTTTCTCAGTATTGCGTGAATTTGGCTGACGGATGGACCTGTTCGGTCCATGGTACTGTGTGATGGAGTTCGGGGTGAAAATTTTCCTTCGGCGTTGTGGTGCGTTGGTGGCTGCGGCGGTGACGGCTACGGTGGTGAATCCGGGGACGGCTGCCGCAATCGACCAAGTGCCGTGCAACAGCGATGAGTTCGTTCGTGTCAGGATGCACTATGAGAACCAAAAGGACAGGGACTACTGCTACGCGAATGGCGGCGAAGAAATTTGGAATGGCCGTTGGTGGGTGACGCGGATCTGGACCGGGAACAACCGCGTTCAGTGGTTCGGTGACAGTCGCTGGCAGCCCTCGCAACCGATCAACAAGTGGACCACGATGCGGTGGCCGAATCACCCCGGCGGAGTGCGCATCAACGGCATCAGGATCGTGTGACCCGCTGATAGGCGGCCGAGGCGGGCGGACCGGGTGAGCCCGCGGCATTGGCTGGGGACTTCACCCGGTTCCTTCCCCTTGGATCCGGTCGGTGATCCGGTGGGCTGACGGTGCTCGATGCGGGAGGCGAGATCCGGAGCCGGACGGCGCGGTGCCGGCCGACGGCCGGCGGTGGCCGCACGCCACCGTCAGGATGCGGAGTGCGATCCGGAGCACTTCTCCGTGCTGATCGTCGGCCGGGGCGCAGCGACGGCATGGTGCCCCGGTGTTCGGTCCGGGTCCGTCGACTGGACACCGGGACGACGACTCGGTGCGCACTCGTTTGCTGTCGACGCGGTGCGCGATGTTCTGCGCGTCATGCCGGGGCCATCCCAGGGCATGGCGGCTTCCCGCAGCCGGTGAGCAGCGACGGCACGGCCAGGCGGTGGGGTCCGGTGTCATGTCGCTTGACTGGCACGATGTCTGCTTTGGCTATTATGTTGTCGATCGAGTGGCATTTGTCGAATCGCGATTGCGGATAGCGAGAATTGACGACTGTTCGCGTTTGCTGTCGCCGGTCGATGGGATTCGACGTTCGTAGGATGCCGGGTCATTCAGTGGTCGTGCTACGCTTTGCCGTGTCGCTCACCATCCGATTCCTGTGTGGGTGGGCGTTACTTCTTTGGTCTGTGACACGGAGATTTCATGAACTTTCTTCGTAAATTGGCAGGTGTGGTTGCCGCCGTGGTGGCTGCCACGTTGCTGAATGCCGGCTCTGCTGCCGCCATCAACACGGTTCCGTGCCCGCCGGGACAGCAGGGAGAGTTCACTCGGGTGTGGATGCACCCGACGGGCCGTCCGGACAGCCAGTGGTGCTTCGCCAACGGCGGGACGTACTGGATCCCGCCCGACGAAGTCGCCGACAGGTATTGGGTGACCAAGATCTGGACGGGCAACAACCGCGTCCAGTGGTACGGCGACGGCAGGTGGCAGCCCGCGCAGCCGATCAACAAGTGGACCACGATGCGGTGGCCGAACCACCCGGGCGGCGTGCGCATCGAAGCGATCCGTATCGTGTGACGTCGGCCTTGTGGTCGTCCGCGGATGATGCCGCGGGTGAGCAGGCGGGGTACCCGGCGATGCCGGAATTGCCCCGCCTGCTCTTCGTTGCTGGTGCGTTCGTTGGTATGGTCTCCGGGCTTTCCTGAATACCGGCTGACGATCCGGAAACACCTGGTCCAAGTGCCGGGAAGTTCGGGCAAACATGGTGCCCTTTCGGACCTGACTCACCGGTAACCGAGCGACAGTGATATCGGGTGGCGGCTGAGTGCGCCGGTCGGCGTGATGAATTTTGTTTCCTGGGCCCGGTCTGCCCGCAGAATGACGATGTCGGAGTTCGAAGCCGGCGACGGTTTCCGGTAATGGATGTGATCGCCGCCTGATCGCTCACGGTGTGCAGGCGGTACCGCTGCCGCAATCAGCCGGGTGCCGTGCAACTACCGAGGCAGCAGTCAGTCGGGTGCCGTAGAACGACCCGATGGTTCGGGGGCGTCGAATCGTGCAGGTCCACCGGCCTTGCGCACCTGTGCTGCTGCCGTGCGAACGGGAGCGATCGCGTGGGGCGGCAATCGGTTGGGTCACCAAACCCAGGCTGCTACCGCGTCATGCGACTCGGTAACGCGGGTAGCGGCCCGGTCGGCCGAGCACCACGGGACGTCCATCTGGCCCGGTCATCCCGGCGCGCACGCAGTGAAACGGGATCGCGATGGCCTGACGTGGACCGGCCGTCGGCCATGCCGCAGACGGATGAGGCCGTCACGAGCCCGGATTCGCGGCTGCACCGGCCGGTCCGCGTTGCTGTCGGCTGCTGCCGCGGAGCGCCTGATCGGTGTGCCGGCTCAGGAGGTGAATGGCGAGGTGAGCGGCGGTCGCGTGCCGTCGACCGGACGTGCTGAGTTCGCCTGGTCGTCATGTGCTGTTGATAGCCTGAAACCCATGTCGGTGTCCGCGCTTTCGGCGAGCAGTCAGAACTACCTGAAAGCGGTGTGGAGCCTCGGGGAATGGTCTGACGAACCCGTCACCGCATCGACCCTGGCTGCGCGTGTCGGTGTCAAGCTGTCGACGGCCTCGGACGCCATTCGCAAGCTCACCGAGCAGGGCCTGCTCGAGCACGCCCGCTACGGCGCGGTGGCCCTGACCCCGGAGGGGCGGGCGCACGCGGTGGCCATGGTGCGCAGGCACCGGCTGATCGAAGCCTTCCTGGTCGAAGTGCTCGGCTACCGGTGGGACCAGGTGCACGACGAGGCCGAGACGCTGGAACACGCGGTGTCCGACTTCCTGATCGAGCGCATCGACGAGCACTTGGGGCACCCGGCCCGCGATCCGCACGGCGACCCGATCCCGCGTGCCGACGGGACGGTGGAGAAAGTGGACGCGGTGTCCCTGAGCGACTTCGGGCCCAACAAGCGGGCCCGGGTGGAACGCATCGCCGACGACGACCCCAAGCTGCTGCAGTACCTGGCCGACAACGGCATCGGCTATCGGACGATCCTGCGCACCCGGCCTGCCGCCCCGTTCTCCGACACCGTCGAGGTCGAGGTGGAAGCCAGCGGCGCCGTCCTGCCGCTGGGCCGCTCGGCCACCGACGCCGTGTGGGTTTCCCAGCTCAGCTGACCGGCGCCGGGGTGCGCCCGGCGCGGCGGCGATGCCGCAGGTGCCGCGCCAAGCGCGACGCGACGTGCACGGCGACGAAGATCAGCCCGAAGAAGACGGCCATCCCGGCGCTGGTTGCGGCGTCGAGCAAGTACGCCAGCCAGAATCCGGCCAGTGCTCCGGTCACGGCGATCACCGCGGTCGACATGATCATCGTCGGCAGCCGCCTGCTGAGCAGATACGCGGTGGCCGGCGGGACGATCATCAGCGCGATGACCAGGATCGCGCCCGCAGCGTGGAAGGCCGCGGTCACGGTCAGCGAGACGACGAACATGAAGGCCGTGTTCACCACCCCGGTGCGGACACCCACGCTGGCGGCGAACTGCGGGTCGAACGTGGTGACCTTCAGCCGCGAGTAGCTCACGGCCAGGAACGCGCAGTCGAACCCCAGCACGGCGAGCATCACGTAGAGGTACGTGGGCCCGATCGAGACTCCGCCGACGGTGAGCTGGTCCCACGCGGCCAGGTTGAGATCGCCGACCAGCACTGCGTGGGTGTCCAGGTGGATGTTGGCGAAGTTGGTCGTCACCAGGATGACGCCTGCGCTGAACAGGGCAGGGAAGACCAGGCCTTGCGGGGCGTCGCCGGTGAGCAGGCCGGTACGGCAGAGCCATTCGCTGCCGACGGCCACCAGCAGCCCGGCGAGTGCGGCACCGACGATCAGCAAGGGGGACTCCAGGTCACGGGTGAGGAAGTACCCGACCACGATGCCGGGGAGCACCGCGTGGCTGATCGCGTCGACGAGCATCGAGTCCTTGCGCAGCACGACGAACACGCCGGGCAGCGCACAGGCGAGCGCGGTGACCACGGCGAGCAGGGCGGTGCCTGCGACGAAGGTCATGTGTTCGCTCCTTCGCCGGTCAGCTCCCGCTTCAGTGCGGCCCGTGCCCGCCGCCTGGACAGCACGGTGACGACGATGCTGCGGCGCGGCGAGGCCAGCAGCGAGACAAGGAAGATCGCGAACAGGGTGAGCACGATCAACGGGCCGGTCGGCACGGTGCCGAGCAGGATGGACAGCCAGGCGCCGACCCCGCTGCCCACCGCGCCGAAGGCCGCCGACAACCACACCATGCCGCGCAGGGTGCGAGTCCACTGGCGAGCGGCGGCAGGCGGGGTGACCACGAAGGCGACCATCAGCACCAGCCCCACGGCCTTCACCCCGATCACGGTGGCGATCACGATCGTGGTGAACATCAGCGTGTCGATCACGCCTGCCCGGAATCCCAGCGCGGTGCTCTGGTCGGGGTCGAAGGTGCGAAGGGCGAACTCCTTCCAGAACAGCACCATCAGCCCGAGCGCGAGCATGCCGACCACGAGGCTGGTGACGAAGTCGGCGGTGGTGATGACCGAGGCGTTGCCGAACAGGTAGTCCTGAATGCCGCCCTTGCCGGGGAACTCGCCGTTGGCGATGATCCGCAACAGCAGCATGCCCGCCCCGAAGAAGACGGTCAGGGCCACGGCCATCGCAGTGTCGATGCCGACCTTGGACGTGCGCGCGACGTGGTTGGCGAACGCCACGGCGATCGTTCCGGCCAGCACCGCGCCCGTGATCAGCACGAGCATGCTGCGCCCTCCGGTGCCGGCCACGGCCACCGCGGCCAGGAAAGCCACGAGCGTGCCGGGCAGCGCGGCGTGTGCGATGACGTCGCTGATCAGCGATTGCTTGCGGAGATAGGCGAAGCTGCCGAGCGCACCGGCGACGAACCCGATGGTCACCGTTCCGGCCAGGACCATCCGGTAGGTGTGGTCGGCGAAGAACTCGAGCACGGTCATGACACGAACGCCAGGGAGTCCAGGAAGCCGTCGTCGTCGGTCACGTCGTAGGTGGTGCGGATGGCCTCCTTGGTGAAGGCGTCCGCAGCCGGCCCGGAGGCGACGACGCGCCGGTTGAGCAGCGTGACGTGGTCGCAGTAGTCGCGCACCGTCATAAGGTCGTGGTGCACGATGACGACCGTCTTGCCCTGTTCGCGGAGCGTGTGCAGGACGCCGACGATGGCTTGCTGGCTTTTGGCGTCGACGCCCTGGAACGGTTCGTCCATGAAGAACAAGTCGGGGGACTGCACCAGCGCGCGGGCGAGGCACACCCGCTGGCGCTGCCCGCCGGACAGCTCGCCGATCTGCCGGGACGCGAGGTCGGCGATGCCGGTCTGGGCCATGGCCGCCATGGCCCTGGCCCGTTCGGCCTTGCCCGGCCTGCGCAGCCAGCCGAGCGAGCCGTACGTGCCCATCAGCACCACGTCCTGGACCGTGGTGGGGAAGTCCCAGTCCACGGTGGCCGACTGCGGCATGTAGCCGACGCGCTGCCGGACCTTGGCCAACGGGCGGCCGAAGAATTCCGTGGTTCCGGTCAGCGGCTTCACCAGGCCCAGCATGGCCTTGATCAACGTCGACTTGCCCGCTCCGTTCGGGCCGACGACGCCCATCACCACGCCGCGCGGAACCCGGAGGTCGACGTTGCGCAGGATCAGCTCGTCTCGGTAGGCCACAGACAGGTTCCTGGTCACGCAGGCGTACTCCGCCTGGCCCTGCGCGAGCACGTCTTCGTGCGACGTCGACGCGATGGTCATGCCTCCCCCTTCGCCAGGGCGTCCGCGATCGCGCGGGCGTTGTGGCGGAACACGCCCAGGTAGGTGTCGACGCCGGGCTCGACGCCGAGCGAGTCGGCATAGAGCTCTTCGCCGGAGATGGTGGTGTGCCAGCCCAGTGCCCGGACGGCCTCCTGCAGGCTGGTGATGGCCTGCGGGTTGGCCTGGTTGTCCTGGAAGATCACCGGAACCCGGTGCGTGGCGATCAGTTCGGCCAGCTGCGACAAGTCCTCGGCGCTGAGCACGGCGGCGGTGGACACGAAGTCGGTGGCGTGGACGCGCAGGCGGTAGGTCCTGCCGAAATAGTTGAACGCGTCATGCGCGGTCACCAGTATCCGTGGTTCGGGCACGCCGGCGAGCAGCTTCTCGGCTTCGGCGGCCGCGTCGGCGATCTCGGCCTGGTATCCGGCGGCGTTCCGCCGGTACTCGCCCGCCCTCGCCGGGTCGATCTCGGCGAGCTTGTCCGCGATGTAGCCGACGACCAGCGACCATGCCTCCGGGCTGTTCCAGACGTGCGGATCGTGCAGCGGATTGCCGTGCGCGTCGGTTTCCGGCAGCCGCAGCAGCAGCCGCTCGGGCAGCAGCTCGGCCACGGCCAGCTGCTTGTCGCCGAGGCTGCGGAGCTGGTCGGCCATGTGTGCTTCCAGGCCGAGCCCGTTCCACAGCACCAGATCGGCGTCCTGGAGCTGCTGGATGTCCCTGGTGGACGGCTGGTAGGTGTGCGGATCGCCGCCCGGGCCGACCATGGTCACCACCTGCGCGCGGGGGGCGACGTTCGCCACCGCGTCGGCGAGGTAGCCCGTTGTCGCGTAGACCGTGAGCCCGCCGTGCCCGGTGCGCCCGTACGCACTCTCCGCGAAAGCCGCGCACCCGGTCAGCGTCAGCACGGCGCAGGCCACCGCGACAAGTGCCGCGATGACTCGGGAACGCCCTGACATGCGACGCCTCTCGGTCCGTAGAACTCGTTTGTTTGACGAGACGTAGTTTTAGAGTTTAGCAAGTGCAACTGAAGCTTCGTGTCGTCGAAATCTCGGTGTGAGCTACAGCGAATTTCCGCGTGCACGGGCGCTGGTCGCGAGCCTGCCGGGAACGAGCGGCATGTGGCCCGTGGCAGCAACCCGCTGGAGACCGTCACGGCAGCCAGGGCAACGCGATGTCCGGTTGCGGCAGCCAGGGCAACGCATGCCCGGTTGCTGTCTCCTCGGCCTCCGCGCGCGGTTGCCCGTCCGGCGAGCTGCACCGTGAGGCGGCCGGCTCACCCAACCCGGCCGCATCCACCAGCGCCGTGACCGGGCGGGCAAACCGCATGCCGCGAGCACGGAGCTGCCACGGCCGCGAACATCCGCGCGGATCGGCCACGATGTGCCGGGAAAGGGAAGGGGCCGGGACAGCGCGCCGGTTGCGGCGCACTCGCTGACCGAGTGCGGGAGGTGGGATTCGAACCCACACGTCCGAAGGACACGGCGACCTAAACGCCGCGCGGCTGCCAATTACGCCACTCCCGCGTACCCTCCTCATGCTAGATCACCGGTCGTGCGGTGGACGCGCCGCCGACACGTGCGTCCCTGCCGAGGCAATGGGGTGCCGGTGATCTAGCCTGTCGGTGACCGGCGACGGCCGGAGGCCGGCACGAGCTGAGGAGGTTACGTGGTCCGCGATCAGGAAGCGATCGAGCGAGACATCGAGAGGGCGCGGGAAGCGCTCGCGGAGACCCTGGACCAGCTCGGCACGAAGGCGAGCCCGAAGCGGCTCGCCGAGAACGCCAAGTCCTCCGTGCGGGCCACGCTGGACCGGCCCGCGGTGAAGTACTCGCTGATCGCGGCCGGCGCCCTGATGGTGCTGCTCGTCATGCGCAAGCTGTTCCGCCGCGGCTGACATCGGCGCGGTGAGCGGCGCCGTGCCGGCATGCTGCCCGCGCACGGTGTGACAGCCGGCCGACGCCGGGTGCTCGGCGGGCCTGGCTGTCGGGGGTCCTGTCGGACCCTGGTGCTCTGTCGTCGCCTCAGGCGTGGTTGACGGCGGCGGACACCGGCGCAGCGCCTTCCGGTTCGCCGGAGTCGGGCTTCGCCTGCGCCTCCTCCTCATGCGTCCGGGCGCCTGGCCGCCCCGCGGATGCCCGCTGGCCCGCCTGCGCGGCAGGCGGCTTGCGCTCGGTGGCCTTCGCAGGCTGCTGGGGGACCGATGCCTCGTCGCGCTCGTCGGCCGCCGGCGCCTGGCCCGGCGAGGCGCTCTGCTCGGTGGCGCCACTCGCCTGATCGTCGGCCTGCGCAGCGGTGCCGTTGGCCCGGCCCATGCGCGCCTCGAGATAGGCGGCGGTGAAATGCAGGGCGCTGCCGTTGAGCAAGTGCACGACGGTGCGCTTCTCGGCATCGGGGGCGAGCTGCTCGGCGAGTTGATCGGCCATGTCGCGGGCCGCGATGATGCCTGGTGCGTGTGCGGTGAGCGTCTTCCCCCGCCCGCTCACGGTGATCGTCCAGTCGGCGTCGTCCTGGACGTATGTCGCTGTGATGGCCTCCATGTCCCCACCCCCTTCTCGTGCAGTGTGGGTCACTGACGAGAGAGCTGCCGTCCGAACTCATGACGCGGAACGAGAAACAACCCGGATGGCCGATACCCGGTTACGCCAAGTAGCGGCCCCTGAGCGCTACGCACGGTCACCATCACTGTCCGTGTCCCCAGCGCCCAGGGCGGATAGTCCTCCCCAGATCACGTTCCATGCATATTGTGTCGCGCGTTCGGGTGAGACGCCATGGTGGCGATCACACCATGCAGCCAGGCGTTCGCATCCGCCCACGATGATCTCGGCCGCGACCTCGATCTCGTCCTCCGTTGTGTACGGAGCGTAGTGACGGAGGTAACGCATGTGCAGCTGAGTTTGCTGGCGGCGGATCGTTTCGACCTCCTCTGCCGCCGCCGGACCGAGGGCGCCAAGCTCCTGGCGGAGCAGCGACCAGGCCTGTCGTCGCTGCGCCATGAACGTGAAGTAGGCCAGCAGCCCCTGCCGCAGTGCATCCTCGGCCGAGGACGCGTCGGCCAGCGCCTGTTCGACGGTCCGGTGCAGCTCGGTCCTGGCGTGGCGCAACGCCGCCACCAGCAAGCCTTCTTTCGAGTCGAAGTACTCGTACAGCATCGGCTTGGAGACGCCGACCCGTGCGGCGATGTCGTCCATCGACGCGGCGAGGAAGCCGTGTTCGGCGAACACTTCCACGGCGACGGCGATCATCTGCTGCTCGCGCTCCGCGCGCGGCATGCGCTTGCGTTTGCCCTCCTGCGAGGACATGCCGTGCTGGGACGAGGAAACCATTCCCGCACTCTATCCGGTACAACTTACTTCCGGTAAGGTGAACCGTCGGTAACACCTTTGGCATGGGATCGAGGACGGAGGCCGGGAATGACCGCACCAGGCGCGATCGAGGAGGCAGGCGCGACCGAACGCGCCACCGTGGTGATCGTCGGCACCGGGTTCTCCGGCCTGGGAATGGCCATCCAGCTGCGCAAGGCGGGCCGGGACGACTTCGTCATCCTCGAGAAGGCAGACGACATCGGCGGCACGTGGCGCGACAACACTTACCCGGGGTGCGCGTGCGACGTGCAGTCGCACATGTACTCGTTCTCGTTCGAGCAGAACCCCGACTGGTCCCGGTGGTTCTCCGGCCAGCAGGAGATCTGGGCCTACCTGAAGCGCCTGGCCGACAAGTACGACCTGTGGCGGTTCATCCGCTTCGGCCGGGAGATGGTGAGCGCGCGCTGGGACGCCGACGAGGGTCTCTGGTCGGTCCAGGACACCGCGGGCCGCACCTACCGGGGTCGCTTCCTGGTCAGCGGGGTCGGGGCGCTGCACATCCCGAACATCCCGCGGCTGCCGGGGATCGAGCACTTCCAGGGCACGGCGTTCCACTCGGCGAACTGGGACCACGACTACGACCTCCGCGGCAAGCGCGTCGCGGTGATCGGCACCGGTGCCAGCGCGGTGCAGTTCGTCCCCGAGATCGCGCCACTGGTGGGCAAGTTGACGGTCTTCCAGCGCACGCCGCCATGGGTGCTGCCGAAGCCGGACCGCCCCGTCCCGCAGTGGATGCGGACGATGTTCCGCACCGTGCCGGGCGTGCAGCGGCTGGTGCGGGCCGGCCTGTACTGGATGCTGGAGGCCAGGGCGGTGGGGTTCAACGGGCACCCGTGGCTGCTCAAGCTCGCGTCCAAGATCGGCGAGCGGCACATCGCGAAGGCCGTCAAGGACCCGCAGCTGCGGGCGAAGCTCACACCGGACTACGTGATGGGCTGCAAGCGGGTGCTGATGTCCAACGACTACTACCCGGCGCTGGCACGGGACAACGTCGAGGTGGTCGACAGCGGCATCGCCGAGGTACGTGCGCACAGCATCGTCGACGGGGCGGGCGTCGAGCACGATGCCGACGCCATCGTCTACGGCACCGGCTTCCACGTGACCGACGCCTTCGACCACCTGTCCATCGTCGGCGAGGACGGCCGCGACCTGGCCAAGCAGTGGGCCACCCACGGCATGCAGACCCATCGCGGCATCTGTGTCGAGGGGTTCCCCAACCTGTTCTTCCTGCTCGGTCCGAACACCGGCCTCGGGCACAACTCCGTGGTGTTCATGATCGAGGCACAGATCCGCTACGTGCTGGACGCCATCCGGCTGGTCGAGTCGAACGGTGCGCTGGCGCTGCGGGTGCGCCCGGAGGCCCAGGAGGCGTTCCAGCGCGACATCCAGCGGAGACTGGCCAAGGGCGTGTGGAGCACCGGCGGCTGCACCAGCTATTACCTGGACGCGCAGGGGGTGAACCGCACCATCTGGCCGGGTTTCACCTGGCGCTACTACCTGCAGACCCGATCGGTCGACCCGAGCGAGTTCGAGCTCGTCCAGCCAGCGGCCGCGGCGGTCCGCTGAGTCGCAGGCGCTTGCGGGCCGCATGCGCCTGCGCCCGTGCCTACCGGCTGTCGCCTACCGTGAACAGCTTCAGGCGGTCCAGCAGTGCGTCCGGGGACAAGCCGCACAACGCGGCCATGTGCTCGATCGCCGCCCGGTTGAGGCGCACCTGGGCGTTCGCATGCGGCTGGGCCAGCCTGTCGGCCGCCCAGCGGCGCAACGGGAGCAGCTCCGGCTCGTCGGTGACGGCCACCTTGGCGAGGTCGACTTGCACGTCGCCGGGCGCGAACACCGCCCGGTCCACCCGCGCCAGCAGTTCGTGCGGCTGCTCGCCGAGCGCCACGCAGATCTCCGTCAAGCGGACGACCGAGCACTGCCTGGTGCCGAGTTCGTACGTCGCCAGCGTCTGGAGCGAGATGTCGCTCTGCAGGCGCTCGTTGAGCTGCTTGCGGGTCCAGCCACGGCGTTTCCGTAGCAGGCGCAGTTCCTTGCCCAACGTCTGCTGATAAAGCTCGCCATTGACGTGCACGGCAGTGAGATGCAGGCGCTGGAAAGGCATGACGCGAAAACGGCGGGGGATCGTGTGCGTTCCGCCATACCGGTGAGGTGTCCTGCGCAGCGCGGGCAGAACAAGGCCTGACGGTAGAGCCAGCCGATCGCGCCGATCCACTGACGCGCGGACTCCGGCCCCGTTCCCGGCGGCACCGGTTACCGCCGGTCATCAGACGCTACGGAGCCCGTCCCTGAGATGTCGGTGCCTGGCTGGCGACGCGCTGGTTGGCGTGGTGTGTCCGGCTGGGTCGGGGGTGGTCGGCTGGTGGGGTCTGCCTGGCTGGCGACGCGCTGGTTGGTGTGGTGTGTCCGGTTGGGTCGTGGGTGTCGGGGGTGGTCGGCTGGTGGGGGCTGGCTGGCCGGGGACGCGGCTGGTTGATGCACTGCGCCTTGTTCGGAGCCGGGTGGTGGCACCGTCCGGCTGGCGGGGCGCGGTGGGGGCGATCGATTGGTGCCGGATCCGACCGGTGGGCCGCGGTGCGTTCAGGCGCCGGGTGTTGGGCTGGACTGTTCGTGGCGCGGCGGTGCCCGAGGCATGGCTGGCGGTCGGATGCGGCATCTTTCGTCTTTCGGTTAATGGGCGCCGCAGACCGGCCGACTCGCCCAGTGCGCCGCCGCCGGAACATCGGAAGCGAGCGGGCAGGGGGTGCGCCAGTCCCGCTGCCACCAGGGGCCGCGAGGTCGGCTGGCTCGTCAGGATCGCCGAGGCCTCGCCGATCGACGGCGAGCGGTGCCGACAGGCGCGCGGTTTCTGGTGGCCAAGCAGGCGAGCCCGATCAGTACACGCAGCGGATGCCGTCGGCCGTGATCGGCTTGTCGTCATCGTCCTGCTGCTGTTGTGCCGGCCGCAGCTGGGCTTGTTGCACGGCGCCCTGCGTCTGGCTGCCGCCGCCCACCGTGTGGCCGCCGCCATCGGTGGGGTAGTCCGCCCCGATCAGAACGTGCACCTGGCCGGGACCGAGCGCCTTGTCCTCCTGCAGCCGAGCGGACACCGGCAGCGCGTCCACCACCATCTGCCCGAACTTCTGCTCGCCCGGCGCGTGCTTGACCACGGTGACGTCCTGCGGCGGGATGTCCCCGGTGGTGCCGGTCTTGAAGCCGAGGCTGCTCAGCTTCTCCAACACGCCGGCGGCCAGGCCGGTGACGCCGACGCCGTTCATGGCGCTGACGGTCACCTGGGCGTGCGCCGGATCCGGCTTGTCCTTGACCTTCTTCTTTCCGACCCCGGACAGGCTGGCGATGAAGTCCTGCACCTCCTGCGGGTCGACCTCGAGCGCCATGCCGTCTTCCGGCGTGGTGATGTCGCCGCGCACCGGGATGGTGGTGAACTGCACCTGGCCGCCGCTGAGGCCGCTCATCTGCTTGGCGAAGTCCAGGATGTCCCAGCCCTCGTTGAGCACCACCGACTTCTTCAGCGCCTCGGCCAGCTTGGACAGCTTCTCCGGGTTGCTGAGCGTGCCTGCCGAGATGACCTTGCGGGCCAGGCCTGCCATGAACACTTGCTGGCGCACCACCCGGTCCAGGTCGCCCCGCGGCAGGCCGTGCCGTTGCCGCACGAAGGCCAGCGCCTTGACGTCGGAGATGATCTGCCTGCCCGCCGGGAAGTCGGCGCCCGACTTGTCGTCCTGCGTGGCCTGCTTCAAGCACACCTCGACGCCGCCGACGGCCTTGGTGATCTCGTAGAAACCCAGCAGGTTCACCGACGCGTAGTTGTCGATCTTCCGGCCGGTGAGCTCCTCCACCGTCTTGATCAGCAGCTTCGCGCCTGCCTGGTTGGACTTGCGGTAGATCACCTTCTCGTCGGTCTCGCCCGCTTCGCGCAGCTCTCTGGCCTTCACCACCTTGGCGCGGCCGTAGGCGGAGTTCAGCTTGTGCATGCCGTAGCCGTCGGCGATCTCCACGTAGGAGTCCCTGGGCAGCGAGATCGCCACCGCCTTGCTGCCGTCGTTGGGAATGTGCAGCAAGATCATCGTGTCGGTGTTGTTCTCGCCTTCGTCCTTGCCCGCCTTGAACTTCTTGAGCAGCTTCTTCGGCAGCGAGTTGCCCTGCGCGTCGGTACGGCTGTCCATGCCGACCAGCAGGATGTCGCGCGAGCCGTCGGCGGGCAGCGGGCCGGGATCCTCGCCGGCGATGACGTCGTAGGACTCCATGTCGGAGAAGTCCTGCAGCCCTTCGTATGCGTAGCCGGTGACGGCGATCAGCAGCACCGACACCAGCCCGACGAGGATCTTCGTGGCCAGTGCGAGTACGTTGGGTCGGCGCTTCTTCGTCGGGCGGCGGGGCGCCGGCCGGCTGGGCGGGCGAAGTGGCGGCTGCCCGGCCGGGCGACCGCTCGTCGGCCTGCTCGACGGGCGCGGTCGTGGTGGCACGGCACGCGGGACAGGGCGCGTCGCGTCGCTGTCCCACGACGGTGACGGTCGGCGCCCGCCGTCCGAACGCGGCCGATACGCCACAACAGCTCCCTTCGCCTTCCCGTTGCCGGGTCCCGTGCGTTAGACGCGCCGGGCCGTACGTGGGTTGCCCGCTCTCGCAGCGTCGCATACGCCCATGCCCCCAGGGCGCAGGGACGCGCGGATGCGGTCACGGTAACGGGTGGGTGGTTGCTGACCGGTGACCCGGGGGTGTGTTTCGGGGTTCGTCCCGGTGGCAAACACAATGCGCCGCAGGCCCGCCGGAAATGTCGGTGATGTCGCTACCGTTCTTGATCGACTGATATGCCCGGACGGTGTGCGACGTCACTATCAGTGCCGGGCCCGAAATGGCGTTTCTCCCGCCAGCCGGACTTGATCGCGTCCTTGTTCCTTGGCCAGATAAACCGCGGCGTCGGCGGCGTGCAGCAACTCGTCGATACTCCGGCCGTGCTGAGGATAGACGGCGACACCTATCGACGTCGTACGGTCGGTGATGGTGACCGGTTCACCGCGTTTCCCGCGGGTGCTGATGGCCGCAGTGGAGACGCGGTGCCGAATCCGTTCCGCGGTGTGATAGGCCTGCAGTGCGTCGACGTCGCTGACCAGCACCAGGAACTCCTCGCCGCCGAACCGGCCGACCACGTCCCCGGGGCGCGTGACCTCGGTGAGCAGCTCGGCGACCCGGCGCAGCACGTCGTCGCCCGCCGGGTGGCCGTAGGTGTCGTTGATCTCCTTGAAGTGGTCGAAGTCGATCATCAGCACGGCCAGCCCGGCCTCCGAGCGCACCGCACGCCGGAACGTCCGCTGTGCCGACTCGGTCCACCCGCGCATGTTCAGCAGCCCGGTCTTGGGGTCGGTCCGGACGTCCGACTGGAGTTGGTCGAGCTCGGCCAGCCGGTTGAACACCACGGTGACCACGGCCATGATCGCCACGGTCGGCGGCATGATCACCAGCAGGATGGCGGTGACCGCGCCTAGCCCGATGGTGACTGCCTCCAGCACGTTGTCGGCCTTGGTGCCCAGCGAGCTCTGCATGGTGGGCCGCGCGCTGTTCAGCGCGATGATGCTGCCGACGTAGACGATCTGCACCGCCTCGTACACCAGTGCCGCGACCACGATGAGGCCGAACTCGACGACGAACTGCCAGCCGTCGAGCAACCCCCAGTCCCGCGGGCCCAGCGCCGTGTACGCCAGGTGAGCGGTGGACGCGGCCAGCGCGTGGGAAATCGAGGAAAACAGGAAGTTGTGCGCAGGGCGCCGGGCGGAAAACCATCTTTGCGCGCGCACCAAAGCGACCAGCGCGATGATCAACGGGATCGGCAGAACGAGTGCGGCGGGAAAGATCCACACCGCGGTCAGATCGATCAGCACGCCGCGCAGTCCGCGGTTTCTCCGGCGGGCTTCCTGGCGGCGGGTCAGCTGAATATGAATTGTTGCGCCCGCGGCCAGAATCAGAAAACGCACGACGTCGGTCAGGTCGGGCCGTGGAGAATACGCCGTGGCCGTGATCAGGACCGTGATCGCAATTGCTTCGCCGACCAGCAAGAACGCAATGAATCGTTTCGGTCGCTGCCACAGCAGCCACTCGCGGGGGCGGCGGGAGTGGCCGCTGCGCTGGGCGGGCACCACCGGCGCCGGCCCGGCCGATGGCGCCGGAGCACGCTCTCGAGCGCCGTTCGCCGGCACCGCGGCGGGCGGTCGCGGATACGGCCTACGCTTCGGTCCAGCCACGCGCATACCTCCAGCCCCCGCCGGCCGGCGAGCGGCGAGCAACCCGGTGGGTCCGTACGAGAAACTCCCGCCGGGCCGTTGTCAGTATGATCTCACTGTGGCCGCACCGGCAGTTCACAGGGCCGTGGCTTTCTGTCATGATGCTTGCC
This sequence comes from Thermocrispum sp., assembly GCF_002919275.1. Classification (NCBI taxonomy): domain Bacteria; kingdom Bacillati; phylum Actinomycetota; class Actinomycetes; order Pseudonocardiales; family Pseudonocardiaceae; genus Thermocrispum; species Thermocrispum sp. The sequence continues at coordinate 20,935 of NZ_PKFA01000052.1, forward strand.
GCGACGCGTTGTTGTCGATCGGAGGTGACAACCTTGTCTGATCGCGACTTCTGATCACCGAGGATGATCAAGAAAAACCCCTTTGTGCGCTGTGGAGGATTTCATGTCCGACCGTGACTTCTGATTACCCGTAGCCCCCTGTAAGCGATACCACCCACTCGTGTGGAAAGGACCCCCCGTGAACGACCGTGACTTCTGATCCGGTGCCTGCTAACCGGCGTGTGCGGTGCGGTTGACCGCCCCCGGCCGGGTGCGCTGCCGGGCCCACAGCACGGCGACGTACGAGGCCGCGACGACCCCCAGTGCGCCGGCGAGCGCGACGGTACCGGTTGCCGAACCGATCGCGGTGGCCACCACGCCACCGAGCGCGACCCCGATGCCCTGCGTGACGCGGAGTGCCGTGCGGAACAGGCCCATCACGGACCCGCGGACGTTGTTGGCCACCGCGCTGTTGACCGTCGCCCCGACGGTCAGGATGTACGCGCCGCTGGCGCCCGACATCGCCAGCAGCACCAGTGCCAGCGGGAGTGGCGGCTGCACGGCGAAGCCGATCAGCGCTGCCGACGAGACCACCGCGAGCGGGCCCATCAGCCGCAACCGGGTGTCCGCCGTGGCGTAGTGCGAGAAGACGAACGCGCCGATGACGAAGCCGAGCGGGTCGGCGGCGAGCAGCCACCCGACGGCGACGTCCGGCGCATTCATTTGCGCGGCGATCGGCGCGGCCAGGCCTTCCGGCACGACCGTGAGGCCGACCAGCAGTGCCATGCCGAACAGCACCCGCAGGTGCGGGTCGGACGCGGTGATCCGGATCCCGGCGAACCAGCCGTCCTCCGGGCTGCCCGCGGCCGGCCGCCAGCGCACGGTGGCCGCGATGACGGCGGCTGCCAGCACGAACGTGGCGGCGTCGATGAGCAGCGCCCAGGCGACCCCGATTCCGGTGACCAGCAGCCCGCCGCCGGCCAGGCCGAGCAACATCATGGTGTTGGTGGTGATGCCGCGCAGGTCCTGGCTGCGCAAGTACTCGGCATCGTCGTCGAACGCTTCGCGCGCCGTGGCGTTTTGCGCCGCGTTGGTCGGCGCGGTCAGCATGGCGACCAGGAAGACCAGGCAGCACAGCACCGGAAGGGGAGTGCCGGGGATGGCCATGATCCCCACCAGCACGGCTTGCACCAGCAGGCAGCTGACCAGCAGCGTGCGCCGCGGGAGCCGGTCGGCGAGCTGGGACAGCCCGACCCCGCCGAACAGGGCGGGCAAGAACGTCATCGCGTAGACCACCGCCGACCACAGCGGCGACGAGGTGCGCTGGTAGACCAGGATGGCCAAGGCCACCTTGGCCAGCTGGTCGCCCGCGATCGACAACGCCTCGGCCAGCCACAGGCCGCGGAACTCGCGATTCGCCACGACGCGGCGGAACCGCGGGATGCTCCTCTCCTGGCGCTCAGTCCTGCGCACAGACGCCATGCTCCCCTCGGTGCTGGGTCGCGTTCGGTGTGCACATGAGAGAGGCCTTCTTGTCGCGAGGTATGACGAGCGGAGACGCCGAAGAAATGGTCTCGTTGTCGCGCGGTTTCACATAGTACAAGCCTGATGACAATGTGTCACAAAGTTCGCTGATCCTCATCGACTGTGGCTCCGCCGGGTGATCGGTTCGTGCGTGGTGCTGTCGGCCGTCCGGTCGCCGCGGATTCCGCCCACGGTGCCACCGAGGGTTGACGCGTGGTGCGCGTGAGCGTTCGGCGGCCTTGGTGTGTGCTGCTCGCCTGTGCGAGCTGGGTGGGCGACCGACGCGGTGGGATCCCTCGGATCCCCGCAGATTCGGTTCCGCGCTCAGTTCCGCGCGACAGGCACGTCACCGGTGGCGAGCAGCATATGCAGCACGCGCATGCGCCGGTTGAGCGGGTGTGCACGGGTATGGCGAACCGACACGCGGGATGTGCCCGGATTGTGATGTTGATGTCGTGATGTTCGATGTACCCGGCTCTGCGTGCCGGGGTTGACCGGGAGCAGCGTGCTGCTGCCGACAGTGTGTGGGCAACCGTGATCGTCGGCCGCGCGCGTGTGGTGCAGCGCCGCTCGGACACCTCGGTGGTGCCGTAGGCCTTGTCGTCGGCCGCGCGCGTGTGGTGAGCGGGTCGACGCCGAGACCGGTCTTCGAGCGGGGAGCGAGCCGTGCCGCGTCGTCACTCCGTTCGCCACACCGATGCCAGCGCGTCGGTGCTTGCCGCGTTGTGCGGTATCGCGCCGCGGGCGGTGTGCTCGTGCCCGACCGGGGCATTGGCGGGCCGGTGTGCGTAGGAACGCGGTTCGTAGTTTCGCCGGCGTCTCTGGTGAACTGTCGGCCCGGTGGGAGCCTGCCGCCGATGGATCCATCGTCCTGGCTGTGCGCCCCGCTGGCGACAGGGCAGAAGCCTTGCGTAAGGCGCTTCCGTGGCGCACGCGTGTCGAGCCGCCGTCCGTGCGGTTCGGGCGGCTCACGAGGTCGCGGTCGCGTCACACCCGGGGTCACCCCGGCGTCCGTGCGGTTCGGGCGGCTCAGCAGTGGCCAGTTGCACCGAGCACCGCCGTCGTGGCGACACGTTCGGGTGAGGTGCCGACGAGGAACCTCGTCCTGCTCAGGCGGCGGCGTGCGCCTGTTTGATCTTGTCGATCTCGATCTTCTGCATCGTCAGCATCGCTTCGGTCGCGGCCCGGGCCTTGGCCGGGTCGGGATCGGCCAGCAGGCCCGGCAGCTCGGCGGGGATGACCTGCCAGGACACCCCGTAGCGGTCGCGCAGCCAGCCGCACGCGGCCGGTTCCCCGCCGTCCAGCAGCGCATCCCACAACCGGTCGACGTCTTCCTGGGTCGGCCGCTCGACGTAGATCGACGCGAAGTCGTTGGGTGCGTAGTGCGGGTTGCCGTTGAGCAGGCCGAACCGCTGTCCGTCGAGGTCGATCCGCACCGCCACGACTTGCCCGTCGGGGCCGCGCTGCACGTCGACGATGCGGGAGTCGGGCACGAGTGAGACGTAGAACTCCGCCGCTTCCTCCGCGCCGCTGGCGAACCAGAGGAAGGTCTGCACGCTGCTCATGGCTGTCTCCGATCCGTTCGTGCGGGCCGTACCGGTCCGCCTGGTCGGCGGGGTCTGGTGCGGCGTGGACACTGGTTGGACCGGGCGCGGTCTCCGGATTCATCGGAGGTTTCGCAGCCGGATACGACACCGTCGCCTCGTTCGGGGCTGCTCCAAGCCTGCCGCCTCCCCGGCCCGTTCGGGCGTCGGCGTCGGATGTGTTGCGTGCCGCGCACCGCCGCACCGGCGCCTGTGTGTGGGGCGAGCGCAACCCGCTGCCCCTCGTGGGCTGGGCCGCACCGGCGCCTGTGGGGAGTTAGGCCATTCGCGTGTATTGCAGAACACGGCCGGACTTTGCGTGCGGCCGGGCGCGCACCGGCCGGGGATCGGCGCCGGCCGGGCTCGGCGGCGCAGGCCGCGGCAGCAAAAAAGAACCCCAGGCCCGCTGACCTGGGGTGTTGGTGCGCCATCAGGGACTCGAACCCCGAACCCGCTGGTTAAGAGCCAGCTGCTCTACCAATTGAGCTAATGGCGCTGGTGTCTTCCGGGCCGGTGACCCGGCCTCGCCGTCGACGACAGAAAAGGTAGCACGGCCGGATCACCTCCACGCACGGGGGGTCCGGCAAAGATATTCTCGATGTCGGCAATAGTTACGACTTACGAGTTCGCCCAGGCAGCAAGCAACCTCGGGTACCGGCGAGGCGTCTTCCGAGCGTCAGACCGAGCGTTGTCCTGCCGGGTAATGGCGGGGATACAGACAGGCGGTATTCGATGCTCATGAGGGGTGGTGCAGCCACAGGGCGCGGGCGCGCGATCGTCCGGCGGGCGACGGCGGTGCTGGTGACCGCGGGACTGGTGCTCGCCGGATGTACGTCGAGCCCGCAGGAGGGCGGGTCGTCCGGCGGGGGAAGCGCGCCGTCGGAGGCCAAACCGGAACCGCAACCGATCTCGCTGACGCTCAAGCCGCGGCACAAGGCCACCGACGTCGCGCCCGGCGAGCCGGTGACGGTCAAGGCCACCAACGGCACGCTCACCAGCGTCAGCCTGGTCAACCCGGACGGCAAGAAGGTCAAGGGCAAGCTGTCGGCGGACAAGACCACGTGGCGGTCTGCCGAGCCGCTCGGCTACGGCAAGCAGTACAAGCTCACCGCGCGCGGGGTGGGCGAGGACGGCGAGAAGACCGTCAAGCGGTCGACGTTCACCACGGTGCAGCCCAAGGGGCAGATCAGCGTCTCGATGTCGGTGCCGGAGGGGCAGACCGTCGGGGTCGGCATGCCCATCTCGTTCCAGTTCTCCGCGCCGGTGCCCAACCGCAAGGCGGCCGAACGGGCACTGAAGATCACCACCAGCAACGACACCGAGGGCGGCTTCTACTGGTTCAACGACAGCTGGGTGGTGTGGCGCCCGAAGGAGTACTGGGAGCCGGGCACCAAGGTCACCGTCAAGGCCAACATCTACGGCAAGCACCTGGGTGACGGCATGTACGGCATGGCCGACGTGTCGTCGTGGATGAAGATCGGCCGCAAGCTGGTGGCGGTGGCCGACGGCAAGACCCACCGGCTGGTCGTCTACATCGACGGCAAGCGGGTGAAGAACGTGCCGCAGTCGATGGGCAAGCCGGGGAACGAGACCCCGGAGGGCATCTACACCGTGATGAGCGAGCACACCAACTACACCATGGACTCCAGCACCTACGGTGTGCCCGTGGACTCCCCAGGGGGGTACCGGACCACGGTGGAGATCGCCGTCCGGCTGTCCAACAGCGGCATCTTCTACCACTCCGCCCCGTGGTCGGTGTGGGCGCAGGGCAGCCAGAACGTCAGCCACGGCTGCATCAACCTGTCCACCGAGAACGCGCGCTGGTTGATGAACCAGACCAAGCCGGGCGACATCTTCATCGTCCGGAACTCGGGTGGCCCGAAGCTGGAACCCACCGACGGGTGGAGCTTCTGGCAGATGCCGTGGAAGCAGTGGCAGAAGGGCAGCGCGGACTAGGGGGTCCGGTCGCCGGCGCTGAGACCGGTCGCGCTACGATGTTGCGGCCGGCGCGGACATGCAGCGCCGCACGGTGGGTATAGCTCAGCTGGTAGAGCGCCTGGTTGTGGTCCAGGAGGGCGCGGGTTCGAGTCCCGTTATCCACCCCAGGAATCCGCAGGTCAGCGGCCTGCGGCAGCAGCGACGGCCGCCCGTGAGCTCCGGAGAGCGCATCGCGACGAAAGGCGATGACCCGGCGCAGTCAGGGGCGGGTCCTGGCATCGGCCGGTCCGAGTGACCGGCCGTTTTTCGTGATCGGGCCGGGCCACGACTGGCGCGCGCCCCACCGTGACCGGTTTCATAGCGGCGTGCACACCCCCATCACCAGCTCCGTGGACGGTGCGCGGACCCGGTGGGTCGTGGATTTCTGGCTGGACCCGGCATGCCCGCTCACCCGGCACACCGCCCGGTGGCTCACGCTCGTCGCCGAGCACCGGCCGGTGGAGATCCGGTGGCGTGTGATGAGCCTGGCCGTGCTCAACGAACACCGCGACGACGACCCGGAAGGCGACACCGAGGGCTTCCTCTGGATCCCGGCGCGCGTCGCCGCCGCTGTGCAGACCGAACACGGGCATGCCGCCCTCGGTGCCTTCTACGACGCGTTGTGGACCGACGCCACAGGCGCCGAGCGGGAGTGGATCGACGACCTGTCCGAAGCCCTCGTCCGCGCGGGCTTGCCCGCCGAACTGGCAGACGCGGGCACTTCCACGGAGTACGACGCAGCGCTCCGCGCCTCGCATCGTGCCGGGGTCGACCGCATCGACGCCGAGGTCGGCACTCCGGTGCTGGCCATCACCACGCCGGACGGTCAGCGACACGCGCTGTTCGGGCCGGTGCTCACTGCGGTCCCCGGCCTGGAGGAGGCGCTTCGCATCTGGGACGGCACGCTCATGCTGGCCGGTGCGGCGACATTCCGCGAAATCAAGCGGTGAACGGCGGTGTCGCGCTCAGCCGTTGGCACTCTGCTGGGCTTGCGCGGCACCCCGCATGATGTCCGCGGCCACCGCCTTGGCCTCGTCCGAGCTCGGCCCGGGCTGGCCGACGAACACCGTGCGACGGTAGTAGGCGAGCTCGGCGATGGACTCCTTGATGTCGGCGAGCGCGCGGTGCGCCATGCCCTTCTCCGGCTTGGCGTAGTAGACCCGCGGGTACCAGCGCCGCACCAGTTCCTTCACCGACGAGACGTCGACCATCCGGTAGTGCAGATGCGCGTCGAGCGCTGGCATGTCCCGTGCGATGAACGCGCGGTCGGTGGCGATGGAGTTGCCCGCCAACGGGGTCGTGCGCGGCTCAGGGGCGTACTGACGCACGTAGTCCAGCACCATCCGCTCGGCGTCAGCCACCGAGACGGTGGAGGCCCGAACCTCCTCGGTCAGCCCGGAGGCGTCGTGCATCTCGCGCACCACGTCCGGCATGCCTGCCAGCTTGTCCTCATCGGCGTGAATCACCACGTCGACACCGTCCCCCAGCACGTTGAGGTCGGCATCGGTGACCAAGGCGGCGATCTCGATCAGGGCGTCCTTGGAGAGATCGAGCCCGGTCATCTCGCAATCGATCCACACCAGCCTGTCGTTCACCCGGAGGACATTAGCCGAAGTGGTCCGGCGGCGTGCCGGCACACCACGCGGCGCGATCAAATCGCGACCCGTCCGGGCAATCGCCGGGACCGCCGGACCCGTGCTGAGCTGGCGAAACTCGCGCCGCCGGGGCAACCGGTCAGGTGCCGCGCGGACGTCACCGGCCGAAGCCGCCCTCGCTGTGCATCACCTGCCCGGTGATCCAGCGGGCTTCGTCGGTCATCAGCCATGCCAGGAGCCGGGCCGCGCCGTCGGGCTGCCCGAATCGACCGAACGGGAACATCGGCTCGACCGCCCGCCACATGTCGTCGGTGAGGTAGCCGGTGTCGACCGGGCCGGGGGTGAGCTAGCCGGTGTCGACCGGGCCGGGACGGGTGTCTTGCGGGGTCCGGATGGACGGTGCCGACCCGGATTCCGCGATCGGCCAGCTGATCCGCGATGGTCGTGGCACCCGGCGATCGCCGCCTTCGTCGCCGCGTACTTCACTTGCCCGGGCACCGGGCCGAGCCCCGGCCCGGACGGTCAGGAAGACGACCGATGCGGAGCGGCCCTCCTCGTGCTGATCGGCGAACGCTTGCGCCAGCAAGATCGTCGCGCGGGCGTCGACCGCCCAGTGCCGGTCCAAATGCTCGACGATCAGTTCGGGGATGGCGCCGTCGGCGCCGGCCAGCGCCTGATTGCAGATCAAGCCGCCGAGGTAGCCGAACTCCCGCACGCCCGCTGCGGTGACCTGCTCCGGCACGCCGGGTTCGGTGAGGTCGGCGCGTGGACCAGCGACCCGTGCGCCGTCGGCGACCCGTTTGTCGTCGGCCAGGTGCGCGCCGTCGGCCAGGCGCGCGTGGACCCCGGCGAGCACCGCCTCGAAGTCGTAGGCGCCCTATTCCCGGCTGGCGTCATGCGGTGCGAAGCGATGGCAGAAGACGCCGGCACCGGAGGCGGCCGGCCCGCACGCAGTGGTGTAGCCGAGTCCCGCGCGACGGCTCACCCCGGTCACCACGACGTGCTTGCCCCGCAGGGGCAGTGGATCACGGGCGAGCAAATCCGCTTGTGCAGGGTTCATGTGGCCAGTGGATCAAGAAGCCCGTCCGCATGGCCGGTCCGTGCGGTCTCCGTTCCGCCACCTCGCAGCTACGATTCGGCCACTTCCGGGCAAGGCTCGTGGACAACTGCTGCGTCCTGGGCCCGGCGCGGATAGCGTGACGGCCATGGCAGAGCCACAGCGGATCGTCATCGTCGGGGCCGGCCTGGCTGGGGCCACCGCGGCTGCCGCGGCGCGAGCGGAAGGATACGACGGCGAGCTTCTCCTCCTGGGTGCCGAGCAGCACCGCCCGTACGAGCTGCCTGCGCTGTCCAAAGGCATCCTGCTGGCCGAGCGCGACGAGCCCGACTGGGTCCACGACGAGAACTTCTACGTGCGCAACGGCATCGACCTGCGCCGCGGTGTCGAGGCGGTACGGATCGAACTGGGTGCCCGCGTGGTCACCGACTCGCACGGCGGCGAGCACCGGTTCGACCGGCTGCTGCTGGCCACCGGTTCGCGCCCGCGCACGGTCTCCGTCCCCGGCGCCGACCTGGACGGTGTCCGGACGTTGCGGACGTTGGACGACGCGCTCGACCTTCGCGCGAGCATCGAAGCCGCGCGCCACGTGGTGATCATCGGCGCGGGCTGGATCGGGTGCGAAGCGGCCGCGGCCGCACGAAGCCTGGGGGCCGAGGTCGCCGTCGTGGACGTACGGCCCTTGCCGCTGCTGGACGCTCTCGGCGAAGAGATCGCCAGGGTCTTCCACCAGCTGCACGTCGAGCACGGCGTCCAGTGGCGGCTGGGTTCCCCAATCGCGGCGATCACCGGTGAGGAGAGCGTCACCGGGGTGCGGCTGACCGACGGCACCGAGCTGCCTGCGGATCTCGTGCTGGTCGCCGTGGGCGCCGCACCGCGGGTCGAGCTCGCCCGCGCCGCCGGGCTGGAGATGGCCGACGACGGCGGCGTCACCGTCGATGCGGGGCTGCGTACCGCCGCGCCCGGAGTCTTCGCCGCCGGTGACATCGCCTCCCATTTCCACCCGCGCTACGGCCGCCGCATCCGCATCGAGCACTGGGCCAACGCCAAGGGGCAGGGTGAGCAGGCCGGGAAGAACCTGGTCGGCGAACCTCAGCCGTACGAGGCGACGCCGTACTTCTTCACCGACCAGTACGACCTGGGCTGCGAGTACCGCGGCCTGGCCGATCCGCACAGCGACGAGCTGGTGGTGCGGGGTGATCTCGGCGCCAGGGACTTCACCGCGTTCTGGTTGCGCAACGGCCGGGTCGAGGCGGCGATGAACGTCAACCAGTGGGACGACGGCGACGCGCTGCAGGCCATGGTGGACAAACGGGTGGCCGTCACCGCCGACGAGCTGCGTACCGCGGACCTCGCCGAGCTGGCGCAACGGTGAGCTGCCACGGCCGGGGCCGGGCAGGGGTGCTCACCGGGAAGCCGCCGCCTTCTCGGCCCGCGCCCGCCTGTGGCGCAGCACGGCGAAGCCGATCCACGAGACCAGGACGACCCCGGCCACCAGCGCCCGGACCAAGCCGAGGTACGCCTCGGGATAGATGACGCCGGTCAGGTAGGTGTCGATGAAACCAGTCGCACCCAGGCCTTCCTGCCCTGCCTTGCGCCGGAAGTAGTCCTCCGGGCCGGTCAGTGGGCACTCCAGCGAGAAGACGGTGATGATCACGCCCCAGGCGACCATGAGGGCGTGCGCGTAGATCACGCGGGGCCAGCGCCATGCCAGGAAGCCGCCGATCACCAGGAACACCAGGAAACCGAAGTGCACCACCATGATCGCGTCGGCCAGCACCGCGTACATGGGTCGATTCTAGGCTCGCCGACCGGTCCGGCCCGGCGCTTCGCCGAGCCTCGGTGCGCACGTCGGACGGTTTCGGTGCGCCCCCAGGCGGTTACCGAGCCGGGCCGGGGCAGCGCTTCGACGCGGTGCACCGCGCGCTGAGAAACGTGCTGGCGCGGCACGCCACCGAGCACCGGCGGAGCACCGTCGATCCCGGTTCGCCGGAGCCGTTGCGAACGGCCCGCGCCGCGGAGCGGAGCTTGCTCATCGCGGCAGGCGGAGCCGACCTGAGCTTGCCCACGGCTGCGCCGCCGCGGGTCGCGGACAGCGCGGTGGACTCAGCGGCGCCCGGCCTGTCCTCGAGGTTCACCAGCACGCGCACGACGATCAGTGCGATCAGCACGAACAGCGGCACCCAGTGCAACCACATGATGACCTCCATCAGTGCCGGGTACGCGGCGCTGAGTACACGGCGAAACGCCAGCGGAGGGTTCACTTCGGGGCTCGGCCGGTGCCGAGCCCGCCGAGTCGTTCAACCTCGTCAGTTCACCTCGCACCATGATGCTGGCGGGTGATGCGCGGTGTCGCGGGTGGGCAGCAGGAATTGCCCGAAAGGCTGATTCCTCGTGACGTTCGTCTCGACATCGAGCGCGCCATCGCGCAGCTAGGGGCGGGCTCGGGAGCTGCCGGGGTGGTGGTGTCTCGGTGGTCGCGCGGCTGGGTGGGGCGGTTCCGTAGTCGGCTGGAGCGCCAGGACGGTCGAGGCCGGTGGGCGGTCAGGGCTGGGCGGTGTGGTGGGTTGGATCGTCAGGACAGCCGGGTGTGGGCGGGCTCGGGATCTGCCGGGGTGGTGGTATCTCGGTGGCTGGCGTAGCCGGGGCGGGGTGGTCCGTAGTCGGCGGAGCGCCGGGACAACTGAACGTGGGCGGGGCCGTGGCATGCTGCGGCATCCGCGCACCCCGGGGACGAACCGGCCGGGAGCGGCGGTCGGTAGCCGGCGGGAGCGTCCCGGCAGCCATCACCCGCAACCGCCGTGCAGCCGGGTGTCACCGACCACGCGGCCGCGGGCGCAGCAGCTTCAGGCTCGCGGGAAGCACGTCGACCTCGACGGGCAGCTCCGCGACGAAGTCCCCGTCGGCGTAGGCGGTGATTCCGGGACAGGTCACCCGGATGCTCCGGGCGCGCAGGCACTCGACCTCTTCCCGCTCGACGTGCTTGCCGCTGAACACGGTGGGGAAGAACCGCACCAGCTGTCCTCGCGGCATCGCCTCGACCAGCGTCAGGTCGAGTAGGCCGTCGGCGGGGTCGGCGCCGGGGCAGATACGCATGCCGCCGCCGTAGCTGCGGGTGTTGCCGACCGCGGCCAGGATCAGCTCGCGCTCCACCGTGGTGCCGTCGGCCAGTTCGATCCGGAACGGCAGCGGCCGCAGCGCGGCCAGCTCGGCCAGCATCGCCACGGTGTACCGGGATCTTCCGCGCGGCCAGCGCATCCGGTTCGCCCGGTCGTTGACCAGGGAGTCGAAGCCGCAGGCCATCACGGTGGCGAAGTAGGTGTGCCCGCCGTCGGGCCGCGTGATGCGGGCGAGGTCGATCGGCTGGTGGTGGCCGTCGGCCACCACGTCCGCGGCCGCCTCCGGTGCGCCGCGCGGCAAGCCGAATTCCCTGGCCACGTCGTTGCCGGTGCCCGCGGGGATGACGCCGAGCGGGATGTCCCGGCCGGCCATCATCTGGACGGCCAGGTGGATCATGCCGTCCCCGCCGACCACGACCAGGGCGTCCGGGCCCTGGTCGAGCACCGCCTTGGCGATCCGTCGTGCGTCCTGCGGATCGTTGCCCGCCACGTCCACCACGTCGACGCCGCGTTCTCGCAGCCGGCCGACCGCGCGGCGGGCGGACTTGTCCGCCTGACCCACTCCGGCAGCCGGGTTGGTCAGCACCACGACAGACCGGACGTCGCTCATGGGACGAGCTTCCCGGGATTGAGGATGCCGTGCGGGTCGAGCTCGGCCTTCACCGCGCGCAGGATCCGCACGCCGACGTCCCCGATCTCGTCGGGCAGCCACGGCCGGTGATCGACCCCGACGGCATGGTGGTGGGTAATGGTGCCGCCGTTGGCCATGATCGCGTCGGACGCCGCCCGCTTGGCGCGCTTCCATTGCTCGATGACGTCCTCGACGGTGTCGCCGCGCTGGGCCGCCACCACGGTGAAGTACAGCGAGCACCCGGTCGGATAGATGTGCGAGATATGGCACATGACCAGCGACTGCGTGCCGGTCTCGGCCAATGCCGACTGCAGCGCCGAGGTCACCGCGGCCTTCAACGCGGGCGCGTTGGACCAGCTCGTGGCGGTCTCCAACGTCTCGCACAGGGCGCCGTTGGCCAGGAGGGCGTCACGGAGATACGGCGCGTCGAAGCGCCCGTGTGCCCAGGATTCGGCCGGTTCCGGCCCCAGCGACGTGCCTCCCGCGGCCCGGAGCACCGCGCTGGTCAGCTGATGCCGCATGGCCACCTGCTGTTCGGTGCCCTCGAACACGGTGACCGCCAGGCACCCACCGGTGACCTGCTCGCCGCCGATACGGTCGGTCATGGCCAGGTTGACGCCGGTTTCCGCTTCGTCGGACAGCCGGATGACGGTCGGCTGGGTGCCGTGCTGGGCGACCGCCCGCAAGGCCGCGGCCCCAGCGGCGAAGTCGTCGAACCGCCACGCTTCGTACCGCTTGACCTCGGGGAGCCGGTGCACCCGGAGCCGGACGGCGGTGATGATCCCGAGGGTGCCCTCCGAGCCGAGGAACAGCTCGCGCAGGTCTGGGCCGGCCGCCGACGCGGGCGCCCGGCCCAGCTCGAGCTTCCCGGCTGGGGTGACCACGCGCAGTCCGCACACCATGTCGTCGAAGCGCCCGTAGCCGGACGAGTCCTGTCCGGACGAGCGCGTGGCGGCGAACCCGCCGATGGTCGCGTACTGGAAGCTCTGCGGGTAATGGCCGAGCTCGAACCCGTGCTCGGCCAGCAGCTGCTCCGCCCGTGGCCCCGGCAGGCCCGCGCCGAGCACCGCTTCGCCGGAGGTGGTGTCGAGCGATTCCAGGCGGTCGAACCGCCGGAGGTCCAGGCTGATGACCGCGGAGAAGCCTGCCCGCACCGGGTCGAGTCCGCCGACCACGCTCGTCCCGCCGCCGAACGGAACGACGGCGATCCGCCGTCGGCCGCAGACGTCGAGCACCGCGGCCACTTCGTCGTCGCTGCCCGGAAGCACGACCGCGTCGGGTGCAGCTTGCGGCCGCCGGCTCTTCCGGCGCAGCAGATCCAGGGTGGACTTGCCGCCGGCTCGGGGAAGCCGGTCGGCGTCGGCTCGTGACACGTGCTCCGCGCCGACCACGTCGGTCAGCGCTGCCAGGTCTTCGTCAGCCAGCGTCGAGGGTCGCAGGACGACCTCCGACTTGTCCGGCGCGCGGACGTCGTCGGTCGAGACCCCGAGCGCTTGGCGCAGCAGCGCGCGGATGTTCTCGGACAGGGGCTTGGCCTTGGCTTCGTCGCCCCACGCGTCCCACTTCATGGGCGGGACGGGCACTTGCGGGTCCGCCGTCATGCGTGTCAGTCTTACACATCATGTCAAGATGTAACGCCGTCCGGCGGAGCACCGAGGACGTCATCCTCGACGCGGCCGCGGAGCTCATCCAGCACACCGGTGGGGCGCGCGTCAACATCGCCGAGATCGCCCGGCGTGCCGGTGTCTCCCGGCCGACCATCTACCGGCGCTGGCCGGACGTGCGGGCCATCGTCGCGGCTCTGCTGACCCGTGAGGTACAGGCGATCGCGCGCGCCGTCGTCCCGGCGGGGCAGGATCGGGAAGCGCTGGTGGCAGGCGTCGTGGAGATCGCCGAGCGGGTGCGCGACCACCCGGTGCTCGGGTTGCTGCTGCGCACCGACCCGGAGGTCTACCGCCGGTACTTCGTCGAACGGCTCGGCACCAGCCAGCGAGGGTTGCTCCGGGAGCTGCAGAGCCGGCTCGCTGCGGCCCAGGCCGACGGCACGGTGCGCGACGGCGACCCCGAGCAGATGGCCGCGATGGTGTTGTTGATCGCGGAGACCACCGTGCAGTCCTATCGCACGGTGACCGCGTTGGTGCCGGAGGACGCCTGGCGCCGCGAACTGACCCACGTACTGAACCGGTATCTCGCGCCATGACCGATTCGTCGCTCAACGCGGCCCGCCGCCGGGCCGACCTGATCGCCCTCGGAGATCGTCCGGACGTGGACGTGCTGGTCATCGGGGGAGGTGTCACGGGAACCGGCGTCGCACTCGACGCAGCCACGCGCGGGCTGCGGACGGTGCTGGTGGAGGCTCGGGATCTGGCCTTCGGCACCAGCCGGTGGAGTTCCAAGCTCGCGCACGGTGGCCTGCGCTACCTGGCCTCCGGGCGGGTCGGCGTCGCCCGGGAAAGCGCGGTGGAGCGCGGCATCTTGATGACGCGCACCGCGCCGCACTTGATCCGCCCGTTGCCGCAGGTCGTGCCGCTGCTGCCGGAGATCAGCCGCAAGCAGGAGTGGCTGGTCCACCTGGGCTTCCGCGCGGGCGACGCGCTGCGCACGGTCGCCGGGACACCGTCGTCGGTGCTGCCCCGCCCGCGCCGGATCGACGCCGCCGAGACGGTACGGCTGGTGCCCGCGGTACGGCGCACCGGGTTGCGGGGCGGCCTGCTCGCCTACGACGGGCAGCTGGTGGACGACGCGCGCCTGGTGGTGGCCATCGCCAGGACGGCGGCCGAACACGGGGCCGCCATCCTGACCCGGGTGCGGGCGTCCGGGGTGACCGGTGAGTCGGCAGAGCTGACCGACGTGCTGACCGGCGAGACCCTGACCGTGCGCGCCAAGGCGGTGATCAACGCGACGGGGGTGTGGGCGGGCACGGTGGACCCGAGCGTCCGGTTGCGCCCCAGCCGGGGTACGCACCTGGTGGTGCCTGCCGAGGCGCTCGGTCATCCGCGAGGAGCGTTGACCGTGCCGGTGCCGGGTTCGGTGAGCCGTTACGTCTTCGCGCTGCCGCAGCAGCACAGCAGGGTGCTGATCGGGCTGACCGACGTCGAAGCGCCCGGTGAGATCCCCGACGTTCCCCGGCCGACGGCCGAGGAGGTGTCGTTCCTGCTGGACACCGTCAATGCGGCGTTGGGGAGCCGGCTCGGCGCCGACGACGTGGTGGGGAGCTTCGCCGGGCTGCGTCCGCTGATCGAAACCGACGGCGCGGCCGACGGCTCGACGGCCGACCTCAGCCGCAAGCACGCCGTGCTGCGTGCCCCGTCCGGGGTGATCACCGTGGTGGGCGGGAAGCTCACGACTTACCGGCGCATGGCGGAAGATGCGGTGGATGCCGCTGTCGCGCGGCTTCGGCCCGGATCGGCAGGCCGTTGCCGGACTCCCTACGTGCCGCTGATCGGAGCGCCGGGGCACCCGATGTCGCAGCGGGCACCCGCCGGTGTCCGCGAGGAGCTGATCCGCAGGCACGGCGGCGCCGCGGCGTCGGTCGTGGATTCGGCCACCGTGGCGGATCCGCTCGCGCCGATCGCCGAGGGGCTTGACGTGACGCGGGCCGAAGTGGAGTACGCGGTTCGGCACGAAGGAGCGCTCGACGTGGACGACGTCATGGATCGCCGCACGCGCATCGGGCTGGTCCAGGCCGACGCCGAACGGGCCCGGCCCGCCGTGCAGGAAATCGTCGACGCGGCCGGCTGACGCCCGCTTGCGCCTGACAGGAATCAGGCCACCGAGCGTGCGGCCCTGACAAGACCCGGCAAGAAGAAGGCTCCGCCGATCGCAGCGGCCGACGGAGCCCTTCCCGAGACGACGTGCCGTCCGGCACTACCAGCGGCTGATCCACCACTCCTCGGCGTAGCCGGCCATGTAGCTGGTCGAGGACGGTGAGTAGGCGCGGTAGTAGTACTTCTTGCCCTTCGGCGGGGACGCCAGGACGAACTTCCAGGTGCCGTTGCTGTTGGCGCGGGTGTACTTGGCGTACTTCCAGCCGCAGCTGGCGCACTGCTTGTACTGCAGCTTGATCTGCGTGCCCTGGCCGCCGGGGCGCACCTTGCCGTAGTACTTGAACTTGGTGCTGGAGGTGCGCACCAGCTTGCTGCCGCTCAAGTTGCGGCGCACCCCGACCTTGGCGTAGGCGGCGGACGGCTCGTAGTTGCCGGTCCCCGCGAACGCCACGCCGAAGTAGTAGTTGCGCGGCGGCTTCCGGTAGAAGCGGAACAGCCCGGTCTTCGTGCTGGTCTTCATCTTGTCGACCTGGACCCACGGCTTCGACGTGCTGTTCCTGGCGAACAGCACCACTTCGACGCCGGGCAGCGCACCGCCGTCGACCACCACCTGGCCCTCCAGCGTGGCCTTCCCGCCGTAGGTGATCCAGGTGCTGCGGTGCGTCCAGATGATCTTCGTCTTGATCTTCGCCGCGCCGGCCTTGTCCCCCTTGGCAGCCGTCAGGTCGACGACCTCGGCCTGCTCGGTCTGCGCCTTCGCCGGGGCGACGGCGCGCACGGTGGTGTCGGACTTGGTCTCGGCCGCGGGCTCGGCCCACGCCGAGCCGGCGATCGTGCCGCTCAGCGCGGTGACCAGCACCGCGGACGCGGCGACCAGCCTACGAGTTCGACGCACAGGTACCCCTCCGTCATGGTTGCGGACCCGCCGGATGCGAACCCACAGTGATCATTGCGCGGAAATCCTAAAGTGCGGCCGGGGAGTTCGTGACGGTTTTGCCGAAATCTCCCCTTCTCTGTGGCAGATGTCGTCCGCGTGGAGCTAGCGGCGTGGCCGGCGCCTGGCTACGATCGGCCGCCGCAATCCGGTGCACGGCCTGATGCACGGCAGAGAGGGGAGCCACGATGGGGAAACGTGTGTGGATGTCCGGCTTGGCCATGGTGGCGTCCGCGATCCTGGCGGGCACGCTCGCGGCCGTGCCCGCGTCCGCGGGCAGCGCCGACGCGGCAGGCTGGCGTCCGCCGTTCCGCGCCAAGATCGAACGGATCAGCCCGGAGCTGGCCGAGGAGATGATCGGGGTGTCGTGGCATCCCGGTTGCCCGGTGCCGATCGAGGACCTGCGGCTGATCACCATGAACCACCACGGCTTCGACGGCCGCTCGCACGACGGCGAGCTGGTGGTGCACAAGGACGTCGCCAAGAACGTGGTGAAGGTCTTCCGCAAGCTCTACTACCACAAGTTCCCGATCCGCCGGATGGAGCGCATCGAGCACTACGGCGGGAGCGACGACGCGTCGATGGAAGCCGACAACACCTCGGCGTTCAACTGCCGGGAGATCACCGGCGGTGGCGGCTTCTCGGTGCACTCCTACGGCAAGGCGATCGACATCAACACCATCGAGAACCCGTACGTCAAGGGTGACCTGGTGCTGCCGGAAGCCGGTCGGGAGTACCTGGACCGGGAGGACGTGCACCCGGGAATGATCGTCGACGGCGACATCGTGGTGCGCTCGTTCGCCAAGGCCGGGTTCATCTGGGGCGGCCACTGGACCAGCCCGATCGACTACCAGCACTTCGAGGTGCCCGTCGACGACTGAGCCGCTGGTGGCCTCCGGTGTCCGGGCGGGTGACGGTGCCGGGGCCGGGTGAGGCGGCGTTGCCGTCGGCTGGGTCGAGCGGTTCACTCATGTCGGTGCCACGGGCCGGGCGACGCCACC
This sequence comes from Thermocrispum sp., assembly GCF_002919275.1. Lineage (NCBI taxonomy): Bacteria > Bacillati > Actinomycetota > Actinomycetes > Pseudonocardiales > Pseudonocardiaceae > Thermocrispum > Thermocrispum sp. The sequence goes on from NZ_PKFA01000052.1 coordinate 38,102, forward strand.
GTGCCGCGTCACTTCTCGGTGTCCGCTTCCTGAGGTGGGCCGTACCCGCCACCGCCCGGCGTCTCGATCACCAGCACGTCGCCCGGTGCCAGGTCGGCGGAGCCGCAGCCGGGCAGCTCGTCCACGGATCCGTCGGTCCGGACGACGTAGTTGCGGCCCAAGGCGCCGGGGCGGCCGCCTGCCATCCCGTACGGCGGCACCCGGCGATGCCCGGTCAGGGTGCTGACCGTGACCGGCTCGGTGAACCGCAGCCTGCGGATCACGCCGTTGCCGCCACGCCACTTGCCCGCACCACCGGAGCCACGGCGGATCGCGAAGCCGTCGACCAGGACCGGCAGCCGGTGCTCCAGCACCTCCGGGTCGGTCAGCCGGGAGTTGGTCATGTGGGTCTGCACCGCGTCGGCCCCGTGGTAGCCGGGTCCTGCCCCTGAGCCGGAAGCCAGCGTCTCGTAGTACTGGTGGCGGTCGTTGCCGAACGTCACGTTGTTCATGGTTCCGGATCCCTCGGCCTGCACGCCCAGCGCCGCGTAGAGCGCACCGGTGATGGCCTGGGACGTCTCCACGTTGCCCGCCACCACGGCTGCCGGATACTCCGGGGCCAGCATGCTGCCGGGCGGGACGATCACCCGCAGCGGCCGCAGGCATCCGTCGTTGAGCGGGATGTCGTCGGCCACCAGCGTGCGGAACACGTACAGCACCGCCGCCTTCACCACGGCCGTCGGCGCGTTGAAGTTGCTCGTCAGCTGCGGGCTGGTGCCGGTGAAGTCGATCTCGGCCGATCGGTTGGCCCGGTCGACGGTGACGCGCACGGCGATGACCGCGCCCGAGTCCATCTCGTAGCGGTACTCGCCGTCGTGCAGCCGGTCGATCACCCGGCGGACGGCTTCCTCGGCGTTGTCCTGCACGTGCCGCATGTAGGCCTGGACCACGTCCAGCCCGAAGTGGTCGATCATGGCCCGGACTTCGGCCACGCCCTTGGCGTTGGCCGCGATCTGCGCGCGCAGGTCGGCCAGGTTGGTGTCCGGGTCGCGGCTCGGATAGCGGGCGGACGTCAGCAGCTTGCGGGTCTCTTCCTCACGGAACCGGCCGTCACGGGCCAGCAGCCAGTTGTCGAACAGCACACCTTCGTGGTCGATGTGCGTGCTGCTGGCGGGCATCGACCCGGGGGTCAGTCCGCCGATCTCGGCGTGATGCCCGCGGGAGGCGACGTAGAAGAGGATCTCCCCGGGATCGTGCGGATCGTCGGAGGCGAACACCGGGGTGATGACCGTGACGTCCGGCAGATGCGTCCCGCCGTGGTACGGGTCGTTGACCGCATAGACGTCACCAGGCCGCATGTCGCCCGCGCGGCGCCGGATGACCTCCTGCACGCTGGTGCCCATCGAGCCGAGATGGACCGGGATGTGCGGGGCGTTGGCGATCAAGTGCCCGTCCGGGTCGAACAGCGCGCACGAGAAGTCCAGCCGCTCCTTGATGTTCACCGACTGCGCGGTCGACTCCAGCGCGACGCCCATTTGCTCGGCGATCGACATGAACAGGTTGTTGAAGATCTCCAGCAGCACCGGGTCGGCCTCGGTGCCGACTTCGGCGGATTCCTGCGTGCGGACCCGCTCGACGACGAGGTGGCCCTGCTCGATGCAGCGCGCACGCCAGCCCGGATCGACCACCGTGGTGCTGTTGGCCTCGGTGATGATCGCCGGGCCTTCGACGACCTGATCCACCGCCAGTGATTCCCGCTGGTACAGCCGTGCGTCGTGCCAACCGTCGGCATACAGCCGCACGGTCCCGATCGGCGCCGCAGGTTCGGTGCGCTGCACCGTGGGAAGCGTGGCCTCGGCCGACCGTGCGGTGGCCTCGACCGACACCGCCTCGATGATCAGCGGGCGGTCCATCAGGAAGGAGAACTGGGCCTTGTGCAGGCGTTCGAACTCCGCCGTCATGCCGTCCGCCGAGCCCAGCTGGACAGCCACCGTCGTGTCGGTGCCGTCGTAACGCAGGTGCGCGCGGCGGGTCACGTCGACGTCGCCCTGGTGCTTGCCGAGTTCGGCGATGGCCTTCTCGGCCAGCTCCTCGGCCACTTCGGCCGCCCTGGCCACGCCTTCGCCGGTCACCGCCACCTCGACGGAGCGCTGGCGTATGGCGGTCAGATCCGCCAGGCCGATGCCCAGCGCCGACAACACGCCGGCCATCGGCGGCACCAGGACGGTGCGGATGCCCAGGGCGTCCGCCACGGCACAGGCGTGCTGGCCTCCCGCGCCGCCGAAGGTGGTCAGCGCGTAGCGGGTCACGTCGTGGCCCTTCTGCACGGAGATCTTCTTGACCGCGTTGGCCATGTTGGCGACCGCGATCTGCCGGAAACCTTCGGCGACCTCCTCGGGAGTGCGATCGTCCCCGGTGGCGGCGCGGATCTCGGCCGCCAGCTCGGCGAACCGCTTCCGCACTCCGTCCGCGTCGAGCGGCTCGGTGCCGTCGGCGCCGAACACGTGCGGGAAGTGGTCCGGCTGGATCCGGCCGAGCATCACGTTGGCGTCGGTGACCGTCAACGGCCCGCCGCGCCGGTAGCAGGCCGGGCCGGGGGCGGCACCCGCCGAGTCGGGGCCGACCCGGTACCTGCTGCCGTCGAAGTGCAGGATCGACCCACCGCCTGCCGCGACGGTGTGGATGTCCAGCATCGGGGCGCGCAGCCGCACCCCGCCCACCACGGTGGTGAACACCCGCTCGAACTCGCCCGCGTAGTGCGAGACGTCGGTGGACGTGCCGCCCATGTCGAAACCGATCACCCGGTCGAACCCGGCGGCCTGCGACATCCGCACCATGCCGACGATGCCTCCGGCCGGCCCGGACAGCACGGCGTCCTTGCCGCGGAAGTGCCCGGCCTCGGCCAGGCCGCCGTTGGACTGCATGAACTGCAGGTCGGTGTCCGGCAGCTGGGCGGCCACCTGGTCGACGTAGCGGCGCAGCACGGGGGAGAGGTAGGCGTCGGCCACCGCGGTGTCGCCGCGCGGCACGAGCTTGAGCAGCGGACTGGCCTCGGCGGACAGCGAGACCTGGGTGAACCCGATCTCGCGCGCCAGGTCGCCGATCATGCGCTCGTGCTCCGGGAACTGGTAGCTGTGCAGGCACGCCACGGCCACTGCGCGGAAGCCCGCCTGGTACGCGTCGCGGAGTTCGGGTTCCAGCGCGGTCAGGTCCGGCTCGCGCAGCACCTCTCCACCGGCGGTGACGCGCTCGTCGACCTCGATCACCCTCGAGTACAGCGCGCTGGGCAGGGTGATCTGCCGGTCGAAGATGCGCGGGCGGTTCTGGTACGCGATGCGCAAGGCGTCGGCGAAGCCCTTGGTGATCACCAGCACCGTCGGCGCACCGGTGCGCTCCAGCAGCGCGTTGGTGGCCACCGTGGTGCCCATGCGCACCGCGTCGATGTCCGCCGTGCTGCCGGTACCCGCCGAGCTGGTGGCGCCCGCCTCGCTCAGCAGCTGCCGGATGCCCTCGACCGCGGCATCCGGGTACCGGGGATCCTGCGACAGCAACTTGTGGGTGCGGATGTCGCCGCCGGGAGTGCGCGCGACGATGTCGGTGAACGTTCCGCCTCGATCGACCCAGAACTGCCAGCCCATTCCTCACTCGAATCTGGTCGGATCACCCGCCCCGTAGCGGACGATCTCCGGCTCACCGGTGGAGAAGTCGACCACCGTGGTCGGCTCGGTGCCGCACTCGCCGGAATCGATCACCACGTCGACCAGGTGATCGAGCCGTTCCTTGATCTCCCATCCCTGCGTCATCGGCTCCGGCGTGTCCGGCAGCAGCAGCGTGCTCGACAGGATCGGCTCGCCCAGCTCCGCCAGCAGCGCCTGTACCACGGTGTGCTGCGGGATGCGCACGCCCACGGTGCGTTTCTTGGCGTTCATCAGCTGGCGCGGCACTTCCTTGGTGGCGGGCAGGATGAACGTGTACTGGCCGGGCGTGGCCGCCTTGATGGCCCGGAACACCCGGTTGTCCAGCACCACGAACTGCCCGAGCTGGGCGAAATCGGCGCAGACCAGCGTGTAGTGGTGCCGATGGTCGAGCTTGCGGATGTCCTTGATGCGCTCCAGTCCCTGCCGGTTGCCGATCGCGCACCCCAGCGCGTAGCACGAGTCGGTGGGATAGGCGATCAGGCCGCCGTCCCGCAACGTGGCGACCGCCTGGGCGATGGCCCTCGGCTGCGGGTTGACCGGGTGCACGTCGTAGTACCTCGCCATTCCGGCGAGCGTAGTCAACCGCACGCTCGCTGACACGCAGGCACGACGATCACAGCCGTTCGGTCAACGCATCCGCCGCGGCCAGCAGATCCGCGGCCCACCGCACGCCGGGTTTGCGCCCGATCCGCTCGATCGGCCCGGAGACCGACACCGCGGCGACCACGTTGCCGGTGGAGTCCTTGACCGGAGCGGACACGCTGGCGACGCCGGGCTCGCGCTCGGCGACGCTCTGCGCCCAACCGCGGCGGCGCACCTCCAGCAGCGTGCGCTCCCCGAACACGGCGTCCGCCAGGATGGCGCGCTGCGTCTGCGGATCCGCCCACGCCGCCAGCACCTTGGCGCCGGACCCGGCCGTCATGGGCAGCCGGGAGCCGACCGGGACGGTGTCCCGCAGCCCGCTCGGCGGTTCGGCGGTGGCGATGCAGACCCGCTGCATGCCGTCGCGCCGGTAGAGCTGAACGCTTTCCCCGGTGATGTCGCGCAGCTTGGGCAGCACCGAGCTCGCCGCGTCCAGCAGCGGATCGGTCGACCCGCCCGCCAGCTCGGCCAGCGCGGTGCCCGGGCGCCACCGGCCGTCCGGGCCGCGGCGCAGCAGGCGATGGGTTTCCAGCCCGACGGCCAGCCGGTGCGCGGTCGCCCGCGGCAGGCCGGTGCGGGCACACAGATCGGCCAGGCCGCACGGCTCGGTCGCCACGGCCTGGAGCACGGCGACCGCCTTGTCGAGGACGCCGATGCCGGACGACGGTGCAGTCGAGGTATCCTGTCCCACAGCGCGATACTAGCGTCTCGAATATTGGGAAGTCCAGATACTGGGAAATGGGTCCGGCCATGGGTAAAACACTTGCGGAGAAGGTCTGGGACGCGCACGTGGTGCGTCGCGGCAAAGGCGCCGAACCGGACCTGCTCTACATCGATTTGCACCTGGTGCACGAGGTGACCAGCCCCCAGGCGTTCGACGGGCTGCGGCTGGCCGGCCGCAAGGTTCGGCGGCCCGACCTCACCATCGCCACCGAGGACCACAACGTGCCCACGATCGGCATCGAGCTGCCGATCGCCGACCCCGTCTCCCGTACCCAGGTGGAGACGTTGCGCAAGAACTGCGCGGAGTTCGGCATCCGGCTGCACCCGATGGGTGACGACGAGCAGGGCATCGTGCACGTCATGGGCCCGCAGCTCGGCCTCACCCAGCCCGGCATGACCGTGGTGTGCGGCGACTCGCACACCTCGACGCACGGCGCGTTCGGCGCGATGGCGTTCGGTATCGGGACTTCCGAAGTGGAGCACGTGCTGGCCACCCAGACGCTGCCGCTGCGCCGGTTCAAGACGATGGCCATCAACGTCAGCGGCAAGCTGCGCCCCGGCGTGACGGCCAAGGACATCATCCTGGCCATCATCGCCAAGATCGGCACCGGCGGCGGCCAGGGCTACGTGCTGGAGTACCGCGGCGAGGCCATCGAGGCGCTGTCCATGGAAGCCCGCATGACCATCTGCAACATGTCGATCGAGGCGGGCGCGCGGGCAGGCATGATCGCCCCGGACGAGACGACGTTCGCCTACCTCAAGGGCCGTCCGCACGCCCCGCAGGGCGCCGAGTGGGACAAGGCGGTGGCGGCCTGGCGCCAGCTGCGCAGCGACGACGACGCGGTGTTCGACGCCGAGGTCGATCTGAACGCCGACGAGCTGACCCCGTACGTCACCTGGGGCACCAACCCCGGCCAGGGCCTGCCGCTGAGCGAGCGGGTGCCGGACCCGGCGGACTTCGCCGACGAGACCGAGCGGCTGGCCGCCGAGAAGGCACTGGCCTACATGGACCTCAAGCCGGGAACGCCGCTGCGCGACATCAAGGTGGACACGGTGTTCCTCGGCTCGTGCACCAACGGGCGGCTGGAGGACCTGCGCGCGGCCGCCGAGGTGCTGGCCGGCCGCAAGGTGGCCGACGGGGTACGGATGCTGGTCGTCCCCGGCTCCATGCGGGTGCGCAAGGCGGCCGAGGAAGAAGGCCTGGACAAGGTCTTCAAGGAGGCGGGTGCGGAGTGGCGCGCCGCGGGCTGCTCGATGTGCCTCGGCATGAACCCCGACCAGCTCAAGCCGGGGGAGCGCAGCGCGTCGACGTCGAACCGCAACTTCGAAGGCAGGCAGGGCAAGGGCGGCCGCACCCACCTGGTGTCGCCGCTGGTCGCCGCGGCGACCGCGGTGCGCGGCACGCTGTCGTCGCCGGAAGACCTGTGACGCGCGGGTCCACCACGAGCAGGAGAGGCAGGCAGAGTCAGACATGGAGCCGTTCAGCAAGCACACCGGGGTCGGGGTTCCCCTGCGCCGGTCCAACGTGGACACCGACCAGATCATCCCGGCCGTCTACCTGAAGCGGGTCACCCGCACCGGCTTCGAGGACGGGCTGTTCGCCGCATGGCGCAGCGACGAGACGTTCGTGCTCAACCAGGAGCCGTTCCGCAACGGGTCGGTGCTGGTCGCCGGTCCGGACTTCGGCACAGGATCGTCGCGCGAGCACGCGGTGTGGGCCCTGATGGACTACGGCTTCCGGGTGGTGATCTCGTCCCGGTTCGCCGACATCTTCCGCGGCAACGCGGGCAAGCAGGGCCTGCTCACCGCGCAGTGCGAGCAGGCGGACGTCGAGCAGCTGTGGAAGCTGCTGGAGAACGAGCCGGGCACCGACGTGACGGTCGACCTGAACGAGAAGACCGTCCAGTGCAAGGACTTTTTGACCACGTTCGACATCGACGACTACACCCGCTGGCGGCTGCTGGAGGGCCTGGACGACATCGCGCTCACCCTCCGGCACTCCGACACCATCGCCGAGTTCGAGGCGTCTCGGCCGTCGTACATGCCGGTCACCACGCCGCGCTGACCTGGCGTCCGGGTCCCGGGTAGCGCGGCTCGGGCTTCGGCTGGCGCGGCTCGTGGCTCGGCTGGCGCGGACAGTGGCTCGGGTGGCGCGGACAGTGGCTCGGGTACTGCGCCGGGAGCACGGTGGAGGGCCTGCGAGCGTGGATGGCGCAGCCGAAGGCTCGGGCAGTGCACTGCTCGGCCGGCAGCAGCCGCCGCCGACGCGGGCAGGATGTGGCTCATCCCGGCCTAGCCGTCGATCGGCGGCGGTGGGACGTAGTGCGCCGCCACCAGCCGCGGCGCCGTCCCGTCCTGCGATGTCGCGCGCCGGAAGGTCATCACCCATGTCGAGCCCTTCTTGGTCGGGACGTCGGTGAATGCCACGCCGTCCTGTCCGGCGAGCTCGGCCAGCAGGCCGGGGATCACGCCGCCCTGGCTGCACACCACGGGGGTGCGGCTGGCGGCGGCGATCTGCCGCAGCCGGGCAAGGGCTTCTCGCGGGGACTCCCGGTAGGCGTCCTCGGACAGCGCCGGCTCGTAGCCGACCTCGACGTCGGCTTCGGCGGCCACCGCGCGCACGGTCTGCACGCAGCGCAGCCGTGGAGCCGCATACACCCGGTCCGGCCGGAACAGCGACAGCTGCCTGGTCAGCGCCTTCGCCTGGCGTTCACCGTCGGCGGTCAGCGGGCGCAGGTCGTCGTCGCCGTTCCAGTTCTCCCGGCTGCCCGCCTTCGCGTGCCGGACCAGCAGCAGCGTGGTCGCGTCGGGGCCGAGGCTGCCGAACGCGTTTAGCACCGCGCGGTCGGCGTCGTAGGACACCAGTTCGCGGGCCTGCTCCAGCGTGCACCAGCGCAGCCGGTCGACCTCCTCGTTGGGGGTGAACTCGCCCGCTGTCGCTCGCGCGGCGTAGTAGGCGACCACCTTGTGCCCGCCGGCCACCGGATAGCCGACCTGGGTCACGAACGGCCCGAGCGTGCACACGTTGCCGGTCTCCTCGGTGACTTCGCGCGCTGCGGCCACCGGAGCGGTCTCGCCGTCGTCCAGCTTGCCCTTGGGGAGCGACCAGTCGTCGTAGCGCGGCCGGTGCACCAGCGCCACCTCGCGATCCGTGCCGCGCGGCCGCCACAGCACCGCCCCGGCAGCCTGGACCGCCCGCTCCGGGTAGGCCACCACCAGTGCGCCCATCGGGTCAGCCGCCTCGGTGCTGGGCGAGCAGTTCGAACTGGTGGTCGCGCACTTCGGCGTCCGGCGCCGGCGACGGGGTCCATTCCCCGTCCGGTCCGAGCACCCAGCACCGGGTGGCCGGGTGCAGCGCGGACTCGAGCACGTCGTCCAGCTGCGCGGTCAGCCGGGCGTCCTGCACCCTGACCAGCACCTCCACCCGGCGGTCGAGGTTGCGGTGCATCATGTCCGCGCTGCCGATCCAGTACTCGTCCGCGCCGACGAAGTTGATGATGCGCGAGTGCTCCAGGAACCGGCCGAGGATCGAGCGCACCCGGATGTTGTCGCTCAACCCCGGCACGCCGGGCTTGAGCGCGCAGATCCCGCGCACCACGATGTCCACCGGCACCCCGGCCTGCGACGCCCGGTACAGCGCGTCGATGATCTGCTCGTCGACCAGCGCGTTGAGCTTGAGCCGGATACCTGCCTGCTTGCCCTGCCCGGCCAGGTCGATCTCCCGCCGGATCCGCTCCAGGATGCCGCGCCGGATGCCGTGCGGCGCGGTGAGGATGGTGCGGTAGCTGACCTGCCGGGAGTAGCCGGTGAGCACGTTGAACAGGTCGGTCAGATCGGACCCGACGTCGTCGTCGGCGGTCAGCAGCCCGATGTCCTCGTAGAACCGCGCGGTCTTGGGGTTGTAGTTGCCGGTGCCGATGTGGCAGTAGCGACGGATCCGGTTGCCCTCCTGCCGGACCACCATGGCGATCTTGCAGTGCGTCTTCAGCCCGACCAGACCGTAGACCACGTGCACCCCGGCGCGCTCCAGCGTGCGGGCCCACGCGATGTTGGCCTGCTCGTCGAACCGGGCTTTGATCTCCACCAGCGCGACCACCTGCTTGCCTTCCTCGGCCGCGTCGATCAGCGCGTTGACGATCGGCGAGTCACCCGACGTGCGATACAGCGTCTGCTTGATCGCCAGCACCTTCGGGTCGGTGGCCGCCTGCTCGATGAATCGCTGCACGCTGGTGGAGAACGAGTCGTACGGGTGGTGCACCAGCACGTCGCCCTCCCGCAGCGTGGAGAACACGCTGCGCGGCGTCTCCCGCTCGGCGAACGCCGGGTGGGTGGCGGGCACGAACGGCGGGTACTTCAGGTCCGGCCGGTCCAGATCCGCCAGCTGGAACAGGCACGACATGTCGATCAGCCCGGGCACCGAGACCACGTCGTGCGGATCCACCTCCAGCTCGCGCAGCAGCAGCTCGAGCATGTGATCGCTCATGTCCTGCTCGATCTCCAGCCGCACCGGCGGGCCGAACCGGCGCTGGGCCAGCTCGCGCTCCAGCGCCTGCAGCAGGTCCTCGTCGCGGTCCTCCTCCACCTCGAAGTCGGCGTTGCGGGTGACCCGGAAGACGTGGTGCTCGATCACCTTCATGCCGGTGAACAGGTCGTCCAGGTGCGCCGCGATGAGCTCTTCCAGCGGCAGGAACGTGGCGTTCGGCCGGTTGTCGGGGTCCAGCCGGATCAGCCGCGGCACGTTGTTGGGCACCTTGACGCGAGCGAACCGTTCGATGCCGCTTTCCGGGTCGGCGACCGTGACGGCCAGGTTGAGCGACAACCCGGAGATGTACGGGAACGGGTGCGCCGGGTCCACCGCCAGCGGCGTCAGCAGCGGGAAGATGTTGTCGCTGAAGTACCGGGACAGCCGGGCGCGGTCGTCGGCGGTGAGATCGACCCAGCGCACGAACCGGATGCCCGCGCTCTCCAGTGCAGGACGCACTTGCTCCCTGAACACCGCGGTCTGGCGCGCCACCAACTCCTGGTTGCGCTTGGAGATGTAGGTGAGCTGTTCCCTCGGCGACAGCCCGTCCGCGCTGCGCACGTTCAGCCCGGTCTCGTCGCGCCGCTTCAACCCGGCGACGCGCACCATGTAGAACTCGTCCAGGTTGGTGGCGAAGATGGCCAGGAATTTCGCCCGTTCCAGCAGCGGCTGCGACTCGTCCTCGGCGAACGCCAGCACCCGGGCGTTGAAGTCCAGCCAGGACATCTCCCGGTTCAGGTACCGGTCGTCCGGCAGCTCGGTCGCTCGCTGCGCCGGGGTGACCGCCGGGGGAGCCGCGAGGCCGTGCGAGGGCGCGCGGTCCTGCTCGTCGGCCGGAGCTCGCGTCACTTCACTCACACCGTCATTGTTCCGCAACGCGGGCGGCCCTGGGGCGAACAGCAGGTGAACGAGCTGTTCCGCGCACCACGGGGTCGCTTCGGCTGCCAGTGCCGGGCGAGGCCGCGTCGCGGCCGGGAATCCGCTGAATGCCGGGGGTCAGCACGCCCGGGCGCGGGTCTGCAGAGCCGCCCGCGTGTGCTCGCCGACACCCAGCAGCTGGACGTGAGCAAGATCATCCGGAGTGTCCACGTCCGCCCGCAATGTCGGCACCGTCAGTTCGACCGGCGCCGCGCCGGACTCGGTGTGCGCCCTGGCCGAGCCCGGCCCGAAGTGCGGATCGAGCTCGCCGGCGGGGGCGGACAGCAACAACGTCGTCCCGGTGCCTGCCCGGTCGGCGCAGAACGCACGGCGGGCACCGGAGGCGGCGATGGCGGCGGCCAGGTCGTCGGGACGCAGCGCGGGGAGATCGGCCTGCAGGGCGCCGACGACGCAGTCCGGGTCCTCCGCACGCACCTGGCGTGCGACATGACGCAAGCCGGCGTTGAGGCCCGACTCGCCCCCGTCGAACACCACCTCCGCGCCGAGTTCGCGCAGCGCGCCGAGCTCGGTGGGGTCGGCCGCGGCAACCAGCACCCGGCGGACCGCGGGGGTGGCCAGCGCGGCCGCGACGGTGTCCATCGCCATGGCCAGGGCGAGAGCGGACCGCAGCTCGCCGCTCCCGGCCCGCTCGGCGAGCCGGGATTTCGCCGCGGTCAGCCGCTTCAGCGGGACCACCAGGTTCACAGCCACTGCCACGCAGTTATCTTCGCTGATAGCGTCGGCAACCGAGTCGCGAGGAGGGGCTGCGGTGGTAGAGCGGGAGAAGGGCGGCCCGTGGGTGGCCGCGTTGGCGTCGGTGTTCTATCCCCTGACTTACCTGGCCCGGACCGAGGCGCAGCACGCGGAGCGGATACCGCGCACCGGCGGGGCGGTGATCGCGATGAACCACATCTCGCACGCCGACCCGGTCTTCGACGCGGTGTTCATCCACAAGCAGGGCCGGGTGCCGCGCTTTCTGGCCAAGGCCAGCGTGATGACCGCGCCGGTCTTCGGCCGCATGGCGCGTGGCGCCGGCTCCATTCCCGTCTACCGCGGCACGTCCCAGGCCAAGGACGCGCTGCGGGAAGCCCACCAGGCCCTGCGCGACGGCAAGGTGATCGTGATCTACCCGGAAGGGACCATCACCAAGGACCCGCTCGGGTGGCCGAAGAACTCCTACCCGGGCGTGGCCAAGCTCGCCCTGGCCAACGACGTGCCGGTCGTCCCGATCGCCAGGTGGGGCACCCGGGACCTGCTCGACCTGTACCACAAGAAGATCCGGCCGTTCCCGCGCAAGACGGTGAAGTACCTGGTCGGCGAGCCGGTCGACCTGTCGGCGTTCAAGGGCCAGGAACCCACGCCGGAGCTGCACCAGAAGGCGACCGAGTTCATCATGGCCGAGGTCACCCGGCTGCTCGGTCAGCTGCGCGGGGAGCAGCCGCCCCCGCACGCGGGCAAGGACACCCACGGCGAGGACACCCAGGCCGACGGCAAGGGCGCCCATGGCTGAGCCCGTTCCGCAGCGCATCGCCGTGCTCGGTGCAGGCTCGTGGGGCACGACGTTCGCCAAAGTGCTCGCCGACGCGGGCCGGGACGTGGTGCTGTGGGCGCGGCGCAAGGAAGTGGCCGACGAGATCACCGAGCAGCACACCAACGCGGCGTACTTGCCGAACATCACGCTGCCCGAGCGGCTGACCGCCACCTCGGACGCGGCCGAGGCGCTGGCCGGGGCCGAGGCGGTGGTGCTCGCGGTGCCCAGCCAGTCGCTACGGGAGAACCTGACCCGTTGGCGGACGCTGCTGCCCGACGGGGTGCCGCTGGTCAGCCTGGCCAAGGGTGTGGAGCTCGGCACGCTCAAGCGGATGAGCGAAGTGATCGTGGACGTCACCGGCGTGCCGCAGGACCACGTCGTGGTGGTGTCCGGGCCGAATTTGGCGCTGCCCATCGCCCAGGGCGAGCCCGCGGCGACCGTGGTGGCCTGCGCCGACCACGACCGGGCCGTGGCGATCCAGAAGGCCTGCATGGGCGGCACGTTCCGGGTCTACACCAACACCGACGTGGTGGGCTGCGAACTGGGCGGTGCGGGCAAGAACGTCATCGCGCTCAGCTGCGGGATGGCGGCCGGGCTCGGCTACGGCGCGAACACCATGGCCACGCTGATCACTCGTGGCCTGGCCGAGATCGTGCGGCTGGGCGTGAAGCTCGGCGCGGATCCGCTGACGTTCGCCGGCCTGGCCGGCCTCGGCGACCTGGTGGCGACCTGCACGTCTCCGCTGTCGCGCAACCGGACCTTCGGTGAACGCCTGGCCAGGGGCGAGACGCTGGAGGAAGCGCAGCGGCACGCCGGTGGCCAGGTGGCCGAGGGCGTGAAGTCCTGCTCGTCGATCCTCGCCCTGGCGCGCAGGCACGGCGTGGAGATGCCGCTGACCGAGGGCGTGCACCAGGTGTGCCACGACGGCAAGGACCCGGCGGAACTGGCCGCCGAGCTGCTGGGCAGGGCGCGCAAGTCGGAGTGGGACTGAATCCTCAGCGCGACGGTGCACCGCGACGTCGGGACTGGGCATGGACGACGGCCGGCAGTCGCCGCGGCATCATCGCGCCCGGTGGCAGCCGAACCGCTCGTAACCGAACCCCATCGCAACCCCCACCCTCCCTGGGGGGCGACCCCGGCTCGAGTCTAGTGCCTGTGCAGCCGACGGATAACGGCTCGTCAGCACACCTGTGGACGACTCGGAGCTGTGGATCAGGCGCCGCACGCGTGGATCGGCTTTCGGCATCGATGCCGGCGGTCGATGACGTGCGGATCAGGCGCCGCACGCGTGGATCGGCTGCCGGTACCACAGACCCGGCTCGGGGCCGCCAGATGCGCGTCCCGAGCACTCACCTCGGCTCAGGCGCCGCCAGGCAGAGCCGCACGTTGCGCCGTTGCGGCGTGCTGCACAACGCACTGCTCCTGCTGTCGTAGGGACAGCGGGGACCGAAGTCAACACTTCCGGGGGCTTCCGGCCTCGCATCGTGAGATCCGGTTGACCGGCTCTTCGGCGGCTTGATTGGGTGTGCGGCATGAACCAGCGCAGGACCTGGCCGCGTATGTCGATGTGCGTGTGCGCCGCGCTGTGTTGTTGCTGCCGGTAGACCGCAACGTTCCGGTTCACCAGGCAGCCCGAGTGAGGAAGCTGATGTTCGCCGTCCCTGTCAATACCGTTGCCGCTCAGGAAAAGTCCGCCCTCCGCCACCCCGCCCGGGTAGCCGTGGCCTACGCCGCGTCCCGCGACCGGTGGCGCCACCTGCTCCGCTACGACGCCGACGAACGGTACGCGGTGCTGATCGACCGCACCGACACCGACGAGATCTGGCTGATGAGCTGGCTGCCGGGGCAAGGCGCACCACGCCACGACCACGGCGACACCAGCGGCGCCTTCACCGTGGTGCACGGCGAGCTGACCGAGGTCGTGCTCCGGCGCAACGCCGTGCAGGACGCCCCGCCGGAGATCAACGTGCTCCGCTCGGGCCAGACCCGCGCGTTCGGCCCCGGATACGCCCACCAGGTCAGTAACAAAGGCGTCGACCCCGCGGTGAGCATCCACGTCTACCGCTACGGCGGGCGGACGATCCGCCCTTACCCCGCGGATGCGGCCGCGGCCCGGGCCGACGGAGCGGCAGGCTGAGCGGGCCCGTTGCGTCACCCGGCAGGCACGGCCGCGGCGTAGGCCCGTGGATTCTCCAGGTGACGTCGCTCGGTGACGTGCGGCGGCACCGGTAGCTGCGAGGTCATGTCCGGCGACGGTATCGGCGCGCCGAAGGCGACCTCCAGCGGCAGGACACCCGCCCACACGGCGTTGGCCTCGACGTCCTCCGGGTCGTCCCCCGGGTACGTGGCCCGGATCTTCACCGACGCCTCGGCCAGCGGCAGGGCCAGGACACTGACCGCGGCCAGCTCCTTGTTGGTCGCGTCGCGGGCATAGCCCCACGAGCCGGGAGCCAGGTGGTCGGTGATCACCCGCAGCGCGTGCAGCTTGGCGGAACGCTCGGTGATCGGCGTGGCCGTGCCGTGGATGACGGCCGAGCGGTAGTTGATCGAGTGGTGCATCAGGCTGCGGGCGTAGACGATGCCGTCGACATGGGTGACCGCGACGCAGACGTCGGCGCCCTTGGCCGCGGCACGCAGGCTGCGCGCGCCGGTGGAGCCGTGCAGGTACAGCGTGTCGCCCTCCCGGCCGTAGGTGGTGGGCAGGACGACCGGGGAGGAATCCAACACGATGCCGAGATGGCAGACCAGGCCCGCGTCGAGGACTTCGTACAGTGCGGCACGGTCGGTCACGGTGCGATGCTTCGTGCGATTCGGGGTGCTCCGTGGGGTCGGCGACAACGGTGCAGCGCTCATACCGGAAAGCCTTGCCGAGGCAGTGGCATGGTGAAATGTCCAATCTGCAAGAATTTCTGATGTCCACTTAGGGAGGGGTGATGGCGGAGACCGCACTGGGCAGCCGGGGCGAGACCACACTTCCGGTGACGCTGGACCGAAAGTCGCGCACCCCGCTTGCCGTACAGCTCGCGGACGCGCTGCGCACCGCCGCCTCCTCGGGGCACTTGCGCGGCGGTGACCGGCTGCCGTCGACCAGGGCGCTCGCCAAGCGCCTCGGGGTCAGCAGAACGGTGACCGCGGCCGCCTACGAGCAGCTGCACGCCGAGGGATGGATCGTCGGCAGGCACGGCTCGGGCACCTACGTCACCACCACGCCGCCGTCCGGGCGGCCGCAGCACGCCGAGAACGCGCCGGACGCCGCGGTCGACTCCGGCCTGCTGGAGCTGGTGCCGGGCATGCCGTGGGCGGAGGGGATCGAGCGCTCGGCATGGCGGCGCGCATGGCGGGCGGCCTCCGACGAGCCGCCGTCGCAGCGCACCGATCGGGCCGGGCTGACCGGTTACCGCGCGGCGATCAGCGAGCTGCTGCTGCGCCATCGCGGCCTCAACGCCGCACCGTCCGCCGTGCTGGCCACGGCGGGCACCACCGCGGCGGTGGCCGAGCTGGCCTTCGGGGTGCTGCGGCCGGGGGACACCGTCGCCGTCGAGGAACCCGGCTATCAGCGCGCGGTGCAGGCGTTGCGATCGGCCGGGGTGCGGGTGGTGCCGCTCGGCGTGGATTCCGACGGTGTGCGGGTGGACGAAATCGGCGACGTCGCCGCGGTGTACTGCTCCCCGGCCCACCAGTACCCGCTGGGCACGCGGATGAGCGCGGCCCGGCGAGTGGCGCTGGTGGAGAGGGCGCGCGCCGACGGATTCCTGATCATCGAGGACGACTACGACGGCGAGCTGCGGTTCGACGTGGCTCCGCTGCCGGTGCTGGCCGCGCTGGCGCCGGACGTCGTGGTGCATCTGGGCACCACGAGCAAGATCCTCACCCCGACGCTCGGGGTCGGCTGGATGGTGGCGCCGCCTCCGGTCGCCGAGGCGGTGCTGGCCTACCGTGAACGCACCGGCACCCGTCCCTCCCCGGCCGGGCAGCGTGTCTTCACGGCCTTCGCCCGCAACGGCGACCTGGGCAGACATCTCCGCCGGGTGCGGCGGGAACTGTCCGAGCGGCGGCAGTGGCTGGTGGCGGCGCTGACCGAAGCCGGTGTCCCGGTGCTCGGCGACGACGCGGGCGCGCACCTGGTGGTGCCCATGGCCACCCCGGAGGAGGAGCAGAAGAAGCTGGCCGCGGCGGCCGAGCGCGGGATCCTGCTGGACGGCCTGGCCAGGCACTTCGCCGCCGAGCCGACGGTGTTCGGGGTGGCGATCGGGTACGCGGGCTGCTCCCGCGCCGAGCTGTACGAGGCGATCCCGGCCGTGATCGACGTGTTGCGAAGCCCCGGTGGTCCACCGGCGTCCGGTTGATGCGCGGTAGGGTCAGCGACTATGGCACAACCACCCAGCCGGCCGCTTGACGCCACGGGAGGGCGCAAGATCCGCGTCGCCGTGATCTTCGGTGGCCGCAGCACCGAGCACACCATCTCCTGCGTGTCCGCGGGCAGCATCCTGAGCAATCTGGATCGCGATCGGTTCGACGTCGTGCCGATCGGCATCACACCGGACGGTGGCTGGGTGCTGACCACGTCGGACGCCGAGGCGCTGCGGATCAAGGGGCGCGAGCTGCCCGAGGTGACCAGCGGCGCGGAGATCATCCTGGCCGGCGACGCGCGGCGGCGCGAGCTCGTCCTGCTGCACGGCAAGCAGACCGAGGCGCTGGCCGGCGTGGACGTGGTGTTCCCGGTCCTGCACGGTGCGTTCGGTGAGGACGGCACCATCCAGGGGCTGCTGGAGATGGCCGACCTGCCCTACGTCGGCTCCGGGGTGCTGGCCAGCGCCGCGTCCATGGACAAGGTGTTCGCCAAGAAGCTGCTGGCCGCGGAGGGGCTGCCGATCGGCGAGTACGCCGTGGTGCCCAGGGACGCGGACAAGCTCCCGCAGGCCGAGCGCGACCGGCTCGGGCTGCCGGTGTTCGTCAAGCCCGCGCGCGCCGGGTCGTCGGTGGGCATCACCAAGGTGACCGACTGGGACCAGCTCGGCGACGCGATCGCGCTGGCCCGCCGGACCGACCCGAAGGTGCTGGTCGAGGCGGCGATCGTGGGACGAGAGGTGGAGTGCGGCGTTCTGGAGTTCCCGGACGGCCGCATCGAGGCGTCGCTGCCCGCCGAGATCAGGGTGGTGTCCGACGACAAGGACGCCTGGTACGACTTCGAGACCAAGTACCTGACGGACACCGCCGAGCTGGACATCCCGGCGAAGCTGGACGACCAGGTGATCGAGCGCGTGCGGGCAATGGCCGTGCGTGCGTTCCGGGCGCTGGACTGCGCGGGCCTGGCCCGGGTGGACTTCTTCGTCGGGCCGGACGGCGACGTGAAGGTCAACGAGCTGAACACCATGCCCGGGTTCACCGCGACCTCGGCTTACCCGAAGATGTGGGAAGTCACCGGCGTGGACTACCCGACCCTGCTGACCACGCTGATCGAAACCGCGTTGGCGCGCGGCACCGGCCTGCGCTGAGGCCGGCCGGGGTCAGCGCGGCATGGCCGCGGCGACCGCTTTGCTGAGGTCCTGCACGACTCCGGTGCCTGCCCCCTCCGGCACCGTGACGGCGACCGTCACCGGCTTGCCTGCCACGTACCAGGTGGTGGCGCCGGTGTTGTCCACCGGGAACCACTGCACGTCGTCGACCACCACCAGCTTCGAGGTCGGCTTCAGCTCGCGCGGCTTGCCGACGCCGCAGCGCAGCACGACCGGCTCCGACGTGCCCCAGGCGGCGGTCGCCGGGGGAGCAGGGTCGGCGAGTTCTCGCCGCGGCAACTGACGCCCAGCCGACTTCACCGTCGGCGGCAGCTCGGCCATCAGCCTGGCGCACTCCGGCCTGCCGGCGTCGGGTGCGCTCACCGCGGGCACGGGCAGCGGGCCGGCCTGCCGTGCGGGTGTCTGCCTGCCGCCGAAAACCAGGCCGACGACCGCGACCCCGGCGACCAGCACGATCGCCAGGCCCGCGGCGACAAGGAGGACCGGCCGCGGCGGTAGTGCCGATTCCGTCGCCGATGCCGGAGGGGACGGTTGCTCGTCGGAGGATGCTCGGCTACTCACCGCGGCCTTTCCGGTCCAGGGTCAGCTCTCCAGATGCACCACGGGGCAGGTCAGCGTCCGCGTGATGCCGTTGACGTTCTGCACCTTAGCGACCACCAGCCTGCCCAGTTCGTCGACGTTCTCCGCTTCGGCCCGCACGATGACGTCGTAGGGGCCGGTGACGTCCTCCGAGCTTGCCACGCCGGGAATCTTGGCGATCTCGGCGGCCACCGACGCTGCCTTGCCGACTTCGGTCTGGATCAGGATGTATGCGTTGACCACGGCGCGCCCCTTCGTCACCTGCGTTGTGATTCAGGTCCAATAAGGGCCGGCGACGTCAGCGACGACGTCCGGCCCAGCAAAGTTACCGCAGCCGGCACTCGGATGTCCGACTGTTTGTCATACAAGGAGGTTACGGTGCAGCAGCGCAGCCCGGGCGGACGAACGGTCGCCGACATGGGCGAATTCACGCTGATCGGCGCCGTGGTCGCGGGCCGTCGGCAACCGGCGACGACGCAGCTCGGGCCCGGCGACGACGCGGCGGTGGTGACGGCAGCGGACGGCCGCGTGGTCGCCACGACGGACGTGTTGGTGCAGGGCGTGCACTTCCGGCTGGACTGGTCGACGGCGGAACAGGTGGGCCGCAAGGCGGTGGCGGTGAACCTGGCGGACGTGGCCGCGATGGGGGCGAGGCCGACGTCGGTCCTGGTCGGCCTCGCCTGCCCGGCGTCGACACCCGCGCAGTTCGCCATGGACCTGGCCAAGGGGATGGGCGAAGAGGCCGAGCGGGCCGGGGCGGGGCTGGTCGGCGGCGACATGGTCGCGGCGGACCAGATCGTCATCAGCGTCACGGCGCTCGGCGATCTGGAAGGCCGCGCCCCGGTGACCCGTTCCGGTGCCAAGCCGGGCGACGTGCTGGCCGTGGCGGGACGGCTGGGCTGGGCGGCGGCGGGCCTGGCGGTGCTGGGGCGCGGCTTCCGTTCCCCGGTCAACGTGGTCAACGCGCACCGCTGGCCGGAGCCGCCGTACCAGGAGGGACCGAAGGCGGCCACGGCAGGCGCCACCGCGATGATCGACGTGTCGGACGGCCTGCTCGGCGACCTCGCGCACATCGCACGAGCGTCCGAGGTGTCGATCGACGTCGAAGCGGGCCGCCTGGAGATCGACCGGCGGCTGGCCGAGGTCGGTGCCGCGCTCGGGGTCAGGCCGCTGGACTGGGTGCTCACCGGGGGTGAGGACCACGCGCTGGCGGCGACGTTCCCGCCCGACGTCCCGTTGCCCGAGGGATGGCGGGCGATCGGGTCCGTGCTACCCGCCGAGGACGAGCCCGCGGTCACCGTGGACGGCGAGGAGTACCAGGTGGCCGAGCCTGGCTGGCAGCACTGGCGTCGGTGACCGGGCGGATTCCGCTTCCGCCGAGCACCGGTGCCGCCCGATACGCTCGATGTGTGCAGATCGTTGCCGTGGCTTACGACCATCCGGATGCGCAGAAGCTGATCGCCGAGGTCCAGCAGGAATACGTCCGGCGATACGGCGACGAGGACGCCACGCCGGTGGATCCGGCCGAGTTCGCCCCGCCGCGCGGCTATTTCGCGGTCGGCTATCTGGACGGTGCTCCGGTGGCGTCCGGCGGGTGGCGGGCGCACGACGGACCGGAGCCGGAGTTCCAGCCCGGCGACGCCGAGATGAAGCGGCTGTACGTCGTGCCTGCGGCGCGTGGCCGGGGACTGGCTCGTGCCATGGTGGCCGAACTCGAGCGGTCCGCCAGAGAAGCCGGGCGGCGCCGCATGGTGCTGGAGACCGGGACCCGGCAGCCGGAGGCGATCGGCCTGTACACGTCGTTGGGGTACCGGCCGATTCCCAAGTTCGGCATCTATCGCTGTGAACCGGGGTCCCGCTGCTTCGGCAAGCTGCTGTGAGCGGGCAACGGCAGATGGTCACGCTTGCCCGGCTGCCCGGCCTGCGGGCAGGGCATCACGTGCCGTGATCGGCCTTGCGATCACCCGGGGCGGGGACCGTGCGGGCGGGCCCGGCGAGCTGGCTAGGCTGTCGGACCATGGCGCCACGACCGCTGCACGAGATCGTCGAAGCCGGGTGGGCCAAGGCACTGGCCCCGGTGGCCGATCGCATCGCTGCGATGGGGGACTTCCTGCGCGCGGAGATCGCCGCCGGGCGTACCTACCTGCCCGCCGGTGACAAGGTGCTGCGTGCCTTCCAGCAGCCGTTCGACGACGTCCGGGTGCTCATCGTCGGGCAGGACCCGTACCCGACGCCGGGGCATCCGATCGGGCTGAGCTTCGCGGTCGCCCCGGACGTCAAGCCGCTGCCCAAGAGCTTGATCAACATCTTCACCGAGTACTGCAACGACCTCGGCTACCCGATGCCGTCCACCGGCGACCTGACACCGTGGGCCGAGCGTGGCGTGCTGCTGCTGAACAGGGCGCTGACGGTGCGCCCGCACGCTCCGAACTCGCACAAGGGCAAGGGCTGGGAGGAGATCACCGAGCAGGCCATCCGGGCGCTGGCGGCCCGGCAGAAACCGCTGGTGGCCATCCTGTGGGGCAGCAACGCCCGCCAGCTCAAGCCGCTGATCGGCGCCGAGCGGTGCATCGAGTCGGTGCACCCGAGCCCGCTGTCGGCGCACAACGGGTTCTTCGGGTCCCGGCCGTTCAGCCGGGCCAACGAGATGCTGGTCGCGCAGGGGGCCGAGCCGATCGACTGGAAGCTCCCCTGACCGTCCGGTACGTGCGGAACCGCGCGCCGGGGCGGGATCCGGCCGCTGACCGAGTGCCGGACCTCGATCCCCGGCGTCGTGCCGGCTCAGGCGAGCGCCGCAGCTTCAGCAGGGAGCCGGGAGCCACACGCGCCGCTTTGGGGTGCCACACGACAACGCCGCCGCCCTGGGGTCAGGACGGCGGCGCCGATGGATCTGTCGTTGTCGAGATCTTGTCAGCCTGGCGGCCCGAACTACCGGGTGACCTTGCCCGCCTTCAGGCAGGACGTGCAAACGTTGAGGCGCTTCCGCTGGGAGATGCCTACGCGCGCGTGCACGGTCTGGATGTTCGGGTTCCACCGGCGGCTGTGACGTCGGTGAGAGTGAGAGACCGACTTGCCGAAGCCCGGCCCCTTGCCACAGACGTCGCACACGGCAGCCACGTCGGAACACTCCTTACGTCTACGGGGATGATCCGCGCAGGTCGCGGACAGCTCACATAGGGTAGCTGGTAGCAGGAACGTCGCCGGAACCGGGGGCCGAAAGGAGCGCGGAGTGTCGACGGGTGGGCCAGCCGCGGTCACCGCCGCTGCCGTCGCTGCCTGGGCGGACGCCGCGGTCCGCGCGTTGCAGGGGCTGTGTGCGGAGCTCGACGCGATGAACGTCTTCCCGGTCGCCGACTCCGACACCGGTTCGAACATGCTGCACACCTTCACCGCGGCCCGTGACGCCCTGCTTGCCGCCGACGATCGCGCCCGGGAGAGCGTGGGCACGGCGCTGGCGACCATGGCGCACGCGGCGGTGTCGGCCGCGCGGGGCAACTCCGGGGTGATCCTCTCCCAGTTCGTCCACGGGCTCGCCGAGGCCTGCGGAGACCGGCCGGAGCTCGACGCGTCCGGGTTGGCGAAAGCGTTCGAGAACGCGGACAGTGCGGCGGCTTCGGCGGTCGTGCGCCCGGTCGAGGGCACGATGCTCAGCGTGCTCCACGCTGCCGCGGAAGCGGCCGGGCGAGCCGACACGTCCGTGCCCGCCGACGTCGCGTCCGCAGCAGCCGACGCAGCGGCCGAAGCGCTGGCCCGCACCCCGGATCAGCTCGCCGTGCTGGCCGAGGCCGGGGTGGTGGACGCTGGTGGCCGCGGACTGCTGGCCGTGCTCGACGAGCTGGCCGCGGTGCTGAGCGGGCGGCCGAGCCCGGCGCGCGGCGACTTCCGGTTCACACCCCGGGGTGGCACCCGCGCGTCCGAGGCGGAGCAGGACCAGCAGCCGTGGGAGGTCATGTACCTGCTCGAGGAGGCCACCGAGGACGCGGTCACGACGCTGAAGGAGGATCTCAGCGCGATCGGCGACAGCGTGACCATCGCTGCGAACGGCGCGGGCACGTACGCCGTCCACGTCCACTGCGCTGACATCGGCGCAGCTATCGAAGCAGGAATGCGTGCAGGCAAGCCGCACCAGGTGCGCGTCGAGTCGCTCACCGGGGCCGCCCGGCCGCGGGACCGATCCGGCAGCGCGGTGCTGGCGGTGGTGTGCGGAGCCGAGCTGGCCGAACTGTGTCAGCACGAAGGCGTCACGGTGCTGGACGTGCGGGCCGGCCACGCGGTGAGCGTGGAGGTCGTCGAGCAGGCCATCGACGAGCTGGCCGCCGACCACGTGACGGTGCTCGCCGCGAGCCGGGAGCTGACCGTCCTCGCCGAGGACGCCGCCGAGCGGGCCAGGAAGCACGGCGGCGAGGTGGTGGTGGTGCCGTGCGCCTCCCCGGTGCAGGTGCTGGCCGCGATCGCGGTGCACGACCCGGAACGCCGTACCGGCGACAACGTGGTCGCCATGGCCGAGGCCGCGGCGGCCACCAGGCGCGGTGAGCTCAAGCGCGCCGAGCAGGACGCGATCACCTGGGTCGGGCGGGTGGCCGCGGGCGACCTCGTCGGCTTCGCCGACGACGAGGTGGTGCTGATCGCCCCGGCGGACCGGCCGCCGGCCGAGGCGGCCACCGAGCTGCTGGACCTGCTGCTCGCCTCCGGCGGGGAGCTGGTCACCGTACTGCTGGGAGCGTCGGCCCCGGCGGGTATGACAGAAGCCGTGACCAAGCACATGGCGCGGGTGCACCCGGAAGTGGAGCTGAGCATCTACCCCGGCGGGCAGACCGACTCCGTGCTGAGCCTGGGAGTGGAGTAGTGACCACCGCTGACCCCACGCAGTCGCTGCGGACGCCGCTGACCACGCTGGTCGGTGCCAAGTCGGCCAAGCTGCTCGGCAAGGCGCTCGGCCTGCACACCGCGGGGGAGCTGTTGCGGCACTACCCGCGCCGGTACGCCCAGCGTGGCGAGCTGACCGACATCGCGGGCGTGGAGATCGGCGAGCACGTCACGGTGATGGCCCGGGTGATCAAGGCGCACCAGCGGCCGATGCGCAACCGGCGCGGCAAGATCCTCGAGGTCACCATCACCGACGGCACCCGGCAGCTGCAGCTGGCGTTCTTCAACCAGACCGCCTACCACGAGCGCAGGCTGCGGCCGGGCACGATCGGGCTGTTCGCAGGCAAGGTCGGCGCGTTCCGCAGGCACCTGCAGCTGGCTCATCCCGAGTACCAGCTGCTGGAGGACCCCGACGCGGAAGCGGTGGACAAGTTCGTCAACGAGATCATCCCGGTGTATCCGGCTGCCGAAGGCGTGCCGTCGTGGGTGATCGGCCGCTGTGTGCAGCAGGTGCTGGACCTGGTGGACATCGCCGACGACCCGTTGCCCGAGCAGCTGCGCAGCAAGTACCGCCTGCCGACGCTGGCCGAGGCGCTGCGCGGCATCCACCGCCCGGAGGCGATGGAGGACGTCCACCGGGCCCGCGAGCGCCTGAAGTGGGACGAGGCCATGGCGGTGCAGCTGGTGCTGGCCGAACGCCGCGCCTCGGCGAGCCACCGGCTCGCCCCGCCGTGCCCGCCGGTGAAGGGCAAGCTGGCGGACGCGTTCGACGCCCGGCTGCCGTTCGAGCTCACCGAGGGCCAGCGCGAGGTGGGCGAGGTGATCTCGGCCGACCTGTCCCGCGATCATCCGATGAACCGGCTGTTGCAGGGTGAGGTCGGCAGCGGCAAGACGGTCGTGGCGTTGCGCGCGATGACGCAGGTCATCGACGCGGGCAAGCAGGCGGCGCTGCTCGCGCCGACCGAGGTGCTGGCCGCCCAGCACGCGCGGTCGCTGCGCGAGATGCTGGGCGATCTGGGCATCGCCGGTGAGCTCGGCGCCGCCGAGCACGCCACCCGTGTCGTGCTGCTCACCGGATCCATGACGGCCAAGCAGCGCAAGCAGGCGCTGCTGGACACCGCCAGCGGGGCGGCGGGCATCGTCGTGGGTACCCACGCGTTGATCCAGGAGTCGGTCTCGTTCGCCGATCTGGGACTGGTCGTGGTGGACGAGCAGCACCGCTTCGGGGTGGAGCAGCGTGACGCGCTGCGCAGCCGCGGCACGGGCGAGACGTCGCCGCACGTGCTGGTCATGACCGCAACGCCGATCCCGCGCACGGTCGCCATGACCGTGTACGGGGACCTGGAAGTGTCGATGCTGCGCCAGTTGCCCGCGGGACGTTCGCCGATCTCCACCACCGTCGTGCCCGCCCGGGAGAAGCCCGCGTGGGTCAAGCGGGTGTGGGAGCGCCTGGTCGAGGAAGTTGCCAAGGGTCACCAGTGCTACGTGGTCTGCTCCCGCATCGGGGACGACGAGGACGGCGACGACGGTGTCGACGCGGTCGGTGTGGCCGACGAGGAATCCGAGGAGGAAGAAGGCCGCAGGAAGCCGGTTTCCGTTCTCGAGCTGGCCGAGCAGCTGCGTACCGGCCCGTTGCGGTCGGTACGCCTCGGCGTGCTGCACGGGCGCATGCCCGCAGACGAGAAGGACGCCGTGATGCGGGCTTTCTCGGCGGGCGATGTCGACGTGCTGGTGTCCACCACCGTGATCGAGGTGGGGGTGAACGTCCCGAACGCCACCGCGATGGTGATCATGGACGCCGACCGGTTCGGCATCTCCCAGCTGCATCAGCTCCGCGGCCGGGTCGGCCGGGGCGACGTGCCCGGGCTCTGCCTGCTGGTGACCGATGCGCTGGAGGGGACCGTCGCGCGGCAACGGCTGGACATCGTCGCGTCGACGCTGGACGGCTTCGAACTGTCCCGCCACGACCTGGAACTGCGGCGGGAGGGCGACATCCTGGGCGCCGCCCAGTCCGGCCGCCCGTCGGCGCTGAAGCTGTTGTCGCTGTTGCGTGACGAGGACCTCATCGAGCGCGCCCGGCGTGAAGCGCAGCTGATCGTGGCCGACGACCCCACGCTTGCCCGGCACCCCGGTCTGTCCCACCTGGTGAGCGAACTGGTCGATCCCGAGCGTGCGGAATATCTCGAGAAGGTCTGAACCGCCGTTCACGCACTACGGTTACAGGGCGAGCTGAAAGACGGTCACGGGCTGCACGAGCCGCGCGCCGCCCGGCGCGCGGGCGTGCCCGGAGACCGCCGCGACTCGGTGTGAAGGATGATGCATGTTCGACAAGGTGCTGGTGGCCAACCGGGGCGAGATCGCGATC
Source organism: Thermocrispum sp. (assembly GCF_002919275.1). NCBI lineage: Bacteria > Bacillati > Actinomycetota > Actinomycetes > Pseudonocardiales > Pseudonocardiaceae > Thermocrispum > Thermocrispum sp. The sequence continues at coordinate 63,441 of NZ_PKFA01000052.1, forward strand.
AGGGCGTTCCGCGCCGCCTATGAACTCGGAGCCCACACGGTTGCGGTCTTCCCGTACGAAGACCGCAACTCGCTGCACCGACTGAAGGCGGACCAGGCGCTGGAGATCGGGGAGCGCGGCCACCCGGTGCGCGCCTACCTGTCCGTCGACGAAATCGTCCGCGCTGCGCGGGAGACCGGCGCGGACGCGATCTACCCGGGCTACGGCTTCTTGTCGGAGAACCCGGAGCTGGCTCGCGCATGCGAGCGCAACGGCATCACCTTCGTCGGCCCGTCCGCGGAGATCCTGGAACTGACCGGGAACAAGGCGCGGGCGGTGGCCGCCGCGCGGGAGGCCGGCCTGCCCGTGCTCGCCTCGTCGGAGCCGTCGTCGGACGTCGACGAACTGGTGGACAAGGCCGAGGAGATCGGCTTCCCGCTGTTCGTCAAGGCGGTGGCGGGCGGTGGTGGCCGCGGCATGCGCCGGGTGGACGACCCCAAGCGGCTGCGGGAGGCGATCGAAGCGGCCGCGCGCGAGGCGGAGTCGGCGTTCGGTGACCCGACGGTCTTCCTGGAGCAGGCCGTGGTGGACCCACGGCACATCGAAGTGCAGATCCTCGCCGACAACGAGGGCAACGTCATCCACCTCTACGAGCGGGACTGCTCGGTGCAGCGCAGGCACCAGAAGGTCGTCGAGCTGGCACCCGCCCCGAACCTGGACCCGCAGGTGCGCGAACGGATCTGCGCCGACGCGGTGGCGTTCGCCAGGCACATCGGCTACCGCAACGCGGGCACCGTGGAGTTCCTGCTCGACCGCACCGGCAAGCACGTGTTCATCGAGATGAACCCGCGCATCCAGGTCGAGCACACGGTCACCGAGGAGGTCACCGACGTCGACCTGGTCCAGGCGCAGCTGCGCATCGCTGCCGGGGAGACGCTGGCCGACCTCGGCCTGCGCCAGGAGGCGATCTACCTGCGCGGTGCCGCGCTGCAGTGCCGGATCACCACCGAGGACCCGGCCAACGAGTTCCGGCCCGACGTCGGCGTGATCAGCGCCTACCGGTCGCCCGGCGGTTCGGGCATCCGGCTGGACGGCGGGACCACCCACGCGGGCACGGAGATCAGCGCGCACTTCGACTCGATGCTGGTCAAGCTCACCTGCCGGGGCAGGGACTTCGAGACCGCGGTGCGCCGGGCCCGCCGCGCGGTCGCCGAGTTCCGCATCCGCGGCGTGGCCACCAACATCCCGTTCCTGCAGGCCGTGCTGGACGACCCGGACTTCCGCGCCGGCCGGGTGACCACGTCGTTCATCGAGGAGCGGCCCCACCTGCTCACCGCCCGCGGATCCGCCGACCGCGGCACCCGCCTGCTGACCTACCTGGCCGACGTGACGGTGAACAAGCCGCACGGGCCGCGTCCGAAGCTGATGGACCCGGCCGCCAAGCTGCCGGAATGCTCCGGCGAGCCGCCCGCCGGCTCCAAGCAGAAGCTCGCCGAGCTCGGCCCGGAAGGGTTCGCCCGCTGGCTGCGGCAGTCACCGCAGCTGGCGGTCACCGACACCACGTTCCGCGATGCGCACCAGTCGCTGCTGGCTACCCGGGTACGGACCAAGGACCTGCTCACCGTCGCGCCGGTCGTGGCCAGGACGTGCCCGCAGCTGTTGTCGCTGGAGTGCTGGGGTGGCGCCACCTACGACGTGGCGCTGCGCTTCTTGGCCGAGGACCCCTGGGAGCGGCTGGCGAAGCTGCGCGAGGCGGTGCCCAACATCTGCCTGCAGATGCTGCTGCGCGGGCGCAACACCGTCGGCTACACGCCGTACCCGCTGGAGGTGACGAAGGCCTTCGTGGAGGAGGCCGCCGCGACCGGCATCGACATCTTCCGCATCTTCGACGCGCTCAACGACGTCGAGCAGATGCGTCCGGCCATCGACGCGGTGCGGGAGACCTCCGCGGTCGCCGAGGTGGCGCTCTGCTACACCGGTGACCTGTCCGATCCGTCCGAGAAGCTCTACACGCTGGACTACTACTTGCGGCTGGCCGAGAAGATCGTCGAGGCCGGCGCGCACGTCCTGGCGATCAAGGACATGGCGGGCCTGCTGCGTGCCCCCGCCGCGCACCGCCTGGTGTCCGCGCTGCGGTCGAACTTCGACCTGCCGGTCCACGTGCACACGCACGACACCGCGGGCGGCCAGCTGGCCACCTACCTGGCGGCCATCCAGGCCGGGGCCGACGCGGTGGACGGCGCGATCGCCTCGATGTCCGGCACCACGTCGCAGCCGTCGCTGTCGGCCATCGTGGCGGCGACGGACCACTCCGAGCACGCGACCGGCCTCGACCTGCAGGCGCTGACCGACCTGGAGCCGTACTGGGAGGCGGTGCGCAAGGTCTACGCGCCGTTCGAGGCCGGGCTGGCCTCGCCCACCGGCCGGGTCTATCACCACGAGATTCCCGGCGGTCAGCTGTCCAACCTGCGCACGCAGGCCATCGCGCTCGGGCTGGGCGAGAAGTTCGAGGAGATCGAGGCGATGTACGCCGCGGCCGACCGCATCCTCGGCAGGCTGATCAAGGTCACCCCGTCGTCGAAGGTGGTCGGGGACCTGGCGCTGCACCTGGTCGGCGCCGGGGTCGACCCGGCCAAGTTCGAGGCCGACCCGGCCGCGTTCGACATCCCGGATTCGGTGATCGGCTTCCTGCGCGGCGAGCTGGGCGACCCGCCGGGCGGCTGGCCGGAGCCGTTCCGCACCAAGGCGTTGCAGGGCCGCGGCGAGCCGCGCCGCATGGTGGAGCTGACCGACGAGGACCGGCACGGCCTCGAGCACGACCGCCGCGCCACCCTCAACCGGTTGCTGTTCCCCGGGCCGACCAAGGAGTTCCTGGCCCACCGCGAGCAGTTCGGCGACACCAGCGTGCTGAGCAGCCTGGACTTCTTCTACGGGCTGCGGGCCGGCGAGGAGTACGCGGTCGACCTCGAGCCGGGGGTGCGGCTGCTGATGGAGCTGGAGGCGATCGGCGAGGCGGACGACCGCGGCATGCGGTCGGTGATGGCCACGCTGAATGGCCAGCTGAGGGTGATCTCGGTGAAGGACACCTCGGTGGCGGTGGACGTCCCGGCCGCCGAGAAGGCCGACCGGAACAACCCGAACCACGTCGCCGCGCCGTTCGCCGGGGTGGTCACGCTGGCCGTCGCCGAGGGCGACCAGGTCGAGCAGGGCGACACCGTGGCCACCATCGAGGCGATGAAGATGGAGGCGGCCATCACCGCGCCCAAGGCGGGCACCGTCGAGCGGCTGGCCATCAACGCCGTGCAACAGGTGGAAGGCGGGGATCTGCTGGTCGTGCTGAAGTGAGACAGTGTGCACCGTGGACGACACGGTGGACACGGCCGGCACAGTGGGCACTCCGGACCCGCCCGGCACGCCAGGCATGCCGGGCTCGGCTGGCTCCTCCGGCTCGGCGGGCGCCTCGGGCGTGACGGGCTCATCGGGCTCGGCGGGTCCGGCGGGTGCCGCCGGGCGGGCGCCCCGCGTCCATCCGTTCGGCTCGTGGCTGCTCGGTGACGACGACGACGTCGGCCGGCTGCGGGCGCGCGTTCGCCTGCTGCTGATCGGCCCGCTGTTCGTGGCCAACCTGATCGGGCTGGCCGTGGCCGTCCTGTTGGTCACCTGGGTGGTGCCGGGCCCGGAGGTGTTCACCGCCCAGCTGGCGCCGTTGAACTTCGTCGCGGTCCCGATCTACGTCGGCCTGGCCTGGGTCGCCATGACCGTCACCGGTGTGGTGACCGGGCTGCGGGTGCTGCGCTGGGTGCTGGACAGTGACGCCGAGCCCGCGCTCGACGAGCGGCGGCGGCGCGCCACGCTCCGGCTCCCGCTGGACCTGACGGTGATCCAGGCGCTCGGCTGGGCCGGGGGACTGGTGGTGTTCACCGTGCTCTACGGGCTGGTGGACGCGGAGCTGATCCCGAAGCTGGTCTTCAGCATCCTGCTGTCCGGCACGGTGACGTGCGCGAACTCGTACCTGATCAGCGAGTTCGCGCTGCGGCCGATCGCCGCCAGGGCGCTGGCAGGCGGGCTGCCGGAGCGGCGGACGTTCCTCGGGGCGACGCTGCGCTCCGTGCTGTTCTGGGGCATCGGCTCGGCCGCCCCGGTGCTGGGCATGATGGTCGTCGCCGTCTCGGCGCTCTACGAGCCGGACGTCACCCGCAGGCAGCTGATCATCACCGTGCTGGCGCTGGGCGGCGTGGTGCTGTCCGCCGGTGCGTTCCTGACGGTGATGACCGCGCGGGCCACCATGGCCCCGATCATGACGGTGCGTGCCGCGCAAGCGCGGGTGGAGCAGGGCGACCTGGACGCCGAGGTGGTCGTCTTCGACGGCACCGAGCTGGGCAGGCTGCAGGCCGGGTTCAACGCCATGGTGGCCGGGCTGCGGGAACGGGAACGGGTGAAGGACCTGTTCGGCAGGCATGTGGGGGAGGACGTCGCCCAGGCGGCGCTGACCTCGCCGCTGGAGCTCGGCGGTGAGCTGCACGACGTCGCGGTGTTGTTCGTCGACGTGGTGGGGTCCACCCGGATCGCCGCGACGCGCCCGCCGACCGAGGTGGTCGAGGTGCTGAACCGGTTCTTCGCCGTGGTGGTGGACGAGATCGACGCCCACGGTGGCCTGGTGAACAAGTTCCTCGGCGACGCCGCGCTGGCCGTCTTCGGCGCCCCCACGCCGATGCCGGACGCCGGCCGCCGGGCGCTGAAGGCCGCCCGCAGGATGATCGCCCGGCTGCGCGAGGAGGTGCCCGAGGTGGCGGCGGGCATCGGGGTGTCCGCGGGCCAGGCGGTGGCCGGGTACGTGGGCACGGAGAGCCGCCTGGAGTACACGGTGATCGGCGATCCGGTCAACGAGGCGGCCCGGCTCACCGAGCTGGCCAAGTCGGTGCCGGGCCGGGTGGCGGTCTCCCACCGCGTGCTCGACGGCGCCGACGACGACGAGAAGGGGTTCTGGCGAACCTATCGCCGGGTCACCCTGCGCGGCCGCACCGAGCGCACCAGGGTGGCGATCCTCGCCCGGCGGTCGCGCCGGTGACGGCGGCTACCGCTCCGGCAGCCACGACGGGTCGGAGGCGATCACGATCAGCTGCTGGGTGGCGCGGGTGAGCGCCACGTAGAGCACGCGCCGCCCGGTGACCGATTCGTCGATCAGCTCGCGGGGCTCGATGACGACGACCGCGTCGTACTCCAGGCCCTTGGCGTCCAGGCTGCCCACCACGCGCAGCCGGTCGTCGGCCATCGAGGCCAGCCACTGCCGCACCGTGGCGACCCGGTCCATCGCGCTGATCACCCCGACCGTGCCCTCCACCGCGTCCAGCAGCTCCTTGGCCGCGTGCCGCACCTCGTCGGCCCGGGAGGCCGGGCCGACCTGGCGGATCTGCGGCTCGATGCCGGTCTGCCGCACCGCACGCGGCAGGTCGTCGGGCTCGGCGTGCTCGGCGACCACCCGCGCGGCCAGCGCGAAGATCTCCGCTGCGTTGCGGTAGTTGGTGCGCAGCGTGTAGCGCCGCCGGGTGGCCTTGCCGAACGCCTCGGCCGCGGCTTGTGCGGCCTCCCGCGGGTCGGGCCACGAGCTCTGCAACGGGTCGCCGACGACCGTCCAGCTGGCGTACCGGCCGCGCCGGGCGACCATCCGCCACTGCATCGGGGACAAGTCCTGCGCCTCGTCGACCACGACGTGCGCGTACTCGTCGTAGTGCTCGGGCCGCCGCCTGCCGGGCTCGGGCTCGGCGTCGGGCGCGGCGGAACGCCGCCGCTTCGGCTTGCCGACCAAAACCCGCAGTTCGTCCAGCAACGCCACGTCGGCCACCGACCAGCCCGCCGAGGAGTCCGCCCACGAGCGGCTGAGCATCCGCACCTCGTCCGCGGTGAGCACGTTGCGGGCCGCACGTGCCAGCCGCTCCTCGTCGGCCAGCCAGCGCAGGATCTCGGTCGGCCGCAGTTCGGGCCACCACACCACGAGGAAGCGGTGGAAGTCGATCCGCTCGCCCAGCTCCATGATCAGCTGGTGCCGGGCGGCCGGGGTCAGCTCGCCGCCGTCGTCCTCGGCGTGCTTGGCCGCCACGTCCGCCAGCGCTTCCAGCAGCATTTCCGCCGCGACCACCCGCGAGCGGTTCGGTGGCCCGCCGCGCGCGTGCACCCGCTTGCGGACCTTCTCCAGCTGCTCGGTGTCCAGCCGCAGCACGTCACCGCGGTAGGTGATGCGCATGTGCGTGGGAACGCCGGGCGGGGTGTCCCGCACCGCTCGCTGCAGAACCTTGCGCATGCGCAGCGACCCCTTGACGGCCGCGACCGGCGCCGGGTCGAAGCGCTCGGCCTTGACACCGTCCAGCAGCGTGCCGAGCGAGCGCAGCTCGGCGTCGGTCTCGCCCATGGACGGCAGCACCCGGGAGATGTAGTTGGTGAACACGTCCGACGGGCCGACCACCAGCACCCCGGCCCCGCCCATCCGCCTGCGGTACCGGTAGAGCAGGTAGGCCGCGCGGTGCAGGGCCACCGCCGTCTTGCCGGTGCCGGGACCGCCGGTGATCTCGGTGACGCCCTGCCACGGCGCCCGGATGACCTCGTCCTGCTCCTTCTGGATGGTCGCGACGATGTCCCGCATGTGCTCGCCGCGGGCCCTGCCGAGCGCGGCCATCAGCGCGCCCTCACCGACCACGGCCATGCCTTCCGGCAGCGCCTCCGGCATCAGCACGTCGTCGTCGATGTCCAGCACGCGCTGGCCGGAGCAGCGGATGGCCCGCCTGCGCACGACGTCCATCGGCTCCTCGGCGGTCGCCTGGTAGAACGGCGCCGCCGCGGGGGCGCGCCAGTCGGTGACCAGGTTGTTGAACTCCGCGTCGCGGATGCCCAACCGCCCGACGTAGACCACGTCGCCGCTGCTTGCGTGGTCCAGCCTGCCGAACACCAAGCCCTCGTACTCGGCGTCGAGCCGCTGCAACGTCTGGCTGGCGTGGTAGACCATCATGTCGCGCTCGAAGAGCATCGACGCTTGCTCGAAGACGGCTTCGCGTTGTGCCCCGTGGCCCATCTGGTAGCCCTTGGCCAGCATGTCCTCCGCCTGGGCGCGCAGCTCGGCCAACCGCTCGTACACGCGGTCGACGTGGGCCTGCTCGAGCGCGATTTCAGCCTTCCGGATCCGGGATTCGGACACCGCGCTCCTCGAGATGCCAGTGTGTGGGACGGAGAAAGACGAGCATACGCGGTCGGTGCGGGGCGGCGAGCACGTGCCGGGGGTAATCGCCGCCTGCGGGGAGCGGACCCGGCCTGGCCGCGCTGCCCGCGCTGCGCCAGACTCACCGACCATGACGCGGATCGTTGCCGGACGGGCGGGTGGCAGGCGGCTGCGAGTGCCCGCGCGCGGCACCCGCCCCACGTCGGAGCGGATTCGTGCGGCGCTGTTCAACGCGCTGGAAGCCGCCGGCGAGGTCGCCGGGGCCCGCGTGCTCGACCTGTACGCCGGTTCCGGCGCGCTCGGACTGGAGGCGCTGTCCCGAGGGGCCGCGGACGCGGTTTTCGTCGAGTCGGATCGCCGTGCCGTGGAGGTGTTGCGGGCGAACGTGCGTGCCCTCGGCCTCGGCGGTTCCGTCCGGCACGGCACCGTGCGGCAGGTGCTCGAGGCGGCGGCGGCCGAGCCGTTCGATCTGGTGGTGGCCGACCCGCCGTACGGAACGCCGGACGTCGAGCTGCGTGCGGTGCTGACGGCGTTGGTCTCCGGCGGCTGGTTGACCGCACACGCCCTGGTCGTCGTGGAACGGGCCAGCCGGGACGGGGCGGTGGACTGGCCGCCGCAGTACCGTCCGGTGCGCGTCAAACGCTACGGCGACACCGAGCTGCACTGGGCCGAGCTGGCGGCGGAGGGGGCAGGCGCGCCGTGACGTGGATCGCGGCGAAGGCGTCCGCGGGCTGGGTAGGCTGCTCGCCATGCGACGTGCGGTGTGCCCCGGCTCCTACGACCCGGTGACCAACGGCCATCTCGACGTCATCGAGCGAGCCGCGACCCTGTTCGACGAGGTCGTGGTGGCGGTGCTGATCAACCGCAACAAGAAGGGCATGTTCGACATCGACGAGCGGCTGGCGATGCTGGCCGAGGTGACCTCGCACCTGCCCAACGTGCGGGTCGACTCGTGGCACGGGCTGCTGGTCGACTACTGCACGGCCAACGACATCCAGGTCATCGCCAAGGGCCTGCGGGCGGTCAGCGACTTCGACTACGAGCTGCAGATGGCGCAGATGAACCGCAGGCTGTCCGGGGTCGACACGGTGTTCGTGTCCACCAGCCCGGAGTACAGCTTCCTGTCCAGCTCGCTGATCAAGGAAGTCGCCACGCACGGCGGCGACGTCACCGGGCTGCTGCCCGAGGCGGCCAAGCGCCGGCTGCTGGAGCGGGTCGCCGAGCAGTCGTCGTGATGCGGCCGGACCCGGGGGCACGGTGCGCCCGGCCTCGCCTGCTCGCCGACGGCCTCGGTCGCACCGCGGGTGTGCCCCGGGCGCCCGCGTGCTGACGGCCGCGGCCGCGACTCGTACGCCCCCGGCTCGACCCGTCCGGCGCCCGCCCGGCTCGCTCGGTCAAGCGTGACACGCCCAAGGAGGCGCCACCTGCACGGATTTCGTGTGCGCAGCGGGCAAACTTGACCACAGTGACAGCCGCTGAAGTCGCCGGCCAAGGGAGTTGCTGTGTACCGGGTGTTCGAGGCCCTCGACGAGCTCGTGACGATCGTGGAGGAGGCTCGCGGGGTACCGATGACGTCCAGCTGCGTCGTGCCGCGCGGGGAAGTCCTTGAACTGCTCGACGACATCCGCGAGGCCTATCAGCCCGAGCTGGACGACGCCCAGGACGTGCTGGACAAGCGCGACGAGATCCTGGAGTCGGCACGCACCGAGGCGGAGCAGACGCTCAGCTCGGCTCGGGAAGAGGCCGAGCGGCTGGTGGCCGAGGCCCGCGCGGAGGCCGAGCGCCTGGTGTCGGAGGCCCAGGACAGGGCGAACGAGATCCTGGCCGAGGCGGACGCGGAAGCCGACCGTGCGGTGGCCGCGGGACAGGCCGAGTACGACAGCCTGACCAGCCGCGCCCGCGACGAGCACGACCGGATGCTGCAGGCGGGCAGGGAAGCCTACGAGCGGTCCGTGCAGCAGGGCATGGAGGAGCAGGCCCGCCTGGTGTCGGAGACCGAGGTGGTGCAGGCCGCGCACGCCGAGGCGGCGCGGCTGGTGGACGAGGCGCACGCGGAAGCCGAGCGGCAGCGCTCGGAGTGCGACGCCTACATCGACGGCAAGCTGGCCGAGTTCGCCGACCTGCTGGACCGGACCCTGCGCTCGGTGGACCAGGGCCGGTCCCAGTTGCGCGGCGGCTCGTTCGCCTCCAGCTTCGGCCACAACGGCTACCACTCGGAGCACAGCGGCTACCGCTGAGGGCCCTCGGGGCGCCGGTGCGGCCGGACGCCGCGCGAAGTGCGCACAGGTAGCGCAGCGGCAGGTACGCAGGCGTACGCTTGGCGTCAATGTCCGAAGAACGCAGCACCCGCAGGAATCCGGTTCCGGACGCCAGGAACCCGTGGGTGGTCGACACCCAGGAGCTGGGCCGCAGCCCCGGAGCCAGCCAGCGCCTCGAGCGCACCGTGCCCGCCGAGACCGCGGTGGGCTTTCCCGACGTGATCGAGGTCCCCGTCGGCGCCCCCTACCGGCTCGACCTGCTGTTGGAGTCGGTGGTGGAGGGCGTGCTGGTCAGCGGATCGGTCACGGTGCGGGCAGCCGGGCAGTGCTCCCGCTGCCTGGACCCGATCGAGGAGGAGATCGCGGTCGAGCTGACCGAGCTGTTCGCCTACCCGGACTCCACCACCGAGGCCACCACGGAGGAGGACGAGGTCAGCCACGTGGTGGACGACATGGTGGACCTGGAGCCGGTGGTCCGGGACGCGGTCGTGCTGGCCATGCCGCAGGTTCCGCTGTGCCGCCCGGATTGCCCTGGTCTGTGCCCCGATTGCGGTCTGAAGTGGGTCGATCTCGAGCCGGATCACGGCCATGAGAAGATAGATCCTCGGTGGGCGGCCCTTGTCGAACGGTTTTCCGGATCGAACAGCAACGGGTCCGCGCCAACAGACAGCAAGTGACGACGTGGGGCGCGATCAGCGCGCAGTCCCAGGGTGTGGTGCCCAGGGTGCCCATGAGTGAGACTTGAGGAGTAGTAACCGTGGCCGTCCCGAAGCGGAAGATGTCGCGCTCGAACACGCGGTCCCGCCGCTCGCAGTGGAAGGCGGCGCCGGTGCACCTCGTGCCGTGCCCGAACCGTGCGTGCAAGGAGCTCAAGCCGCGTAACGTGGCCTGCCCGGTGTGCGGGCAGTACGCGGGTCGACAGGTCGTCGAGCCGGCCTGATCGGGGTAGGTCATGGCGGGGAATGGTGTGCGCGGCCCGAAGGCCGACCCCGCTGAGCTGCTGGCCGCTCTGGGGGTCGAGATCAAGCCGGACCTGCTGACCCTGGCCCTGACGCACCGTTCGTACGCCTACGAGAACGGTGGCCTGCCGCCGAACGAGCGGCTGGAGTTCCTCGGCGACGCGGTGCTGGGCCTGGTGATTACCGATCACCTGTACAACGAGCACCCCGACCTGCCGGAAGGGCAGCTGGCCAAGCTGCGCGCCAGTGTGGTCAACATGCAGGCGCTGGCCGGTGTCGCGCGTGGGCTCGGCAAAGGCGGCCTCGGCGCGCACCTGCTGCTGGGCAAGGGCGAGGAGCTCACCGGTGGCCGGGACAAGGCGAGCATCCTGGCCGACGGGCTCGAGGCGATCATCGGCGCGGTCTACCTGGAGCACGGCATCGAGGTGGCGCGCAAGCTGGTGCACCGGCTGTTCGACGACCTGCTGGCGGAGGCACCGCTGCGCGGTGCCGGGCTGGACTGGAAGACCAGCCTGCAGGAGCTGACCGCGTCCGCCTCGCTCGGCGTGCCGGAGTACCGGGTGGTGGACACCGGGCCCGATCACCAGAAGGAGTTCTCGGCGACGGTGCTCATCGCCGGCGAGCCGCGTGGTGAGGGCCGCGGCACGACGAAGAAGGAAGCCGAGCAGAACGCCGCGGAGATGGCGTGGCGTTCGCTGACCGCCGAGCTCGAGGCCGGCAAGGACAGCGAGGACGCCGGCAACCCCGGCGGCGACAAGGAGCAGGCCGGCGGCAAAGCGCAGCCCGGCGCCACGACCGGGCAGTAGCGGTTCGGCATGCCCGAGCTGCCCGAGGTCGAGACGGTCCGTCGTGGGCTGGCCGAGCACGTCAGCGGCCGGACCATCCGCAGTGTGGACGTGCTGCACCAGCGAGCGGTGCGGCGGCACGTGCTCGGTGCGGTCGACTTCGCCGGACGGCTGGCCGGCCAGCGCATCGACGCGGTGCGCAGGCGCGGCAAGTATCTGTGGCTGGAACTGGCCTCCGGCGAGGCGGTGGTCGGTCATCTCGGCATGAGTGGGCAGATGCTGGTGCGCTCGCCCGGCGTCCCCGACGAGAAGCACCTGCGTGTGCGACTGCACCTGGACGACCGGCCCGGAGCGGCGCGCGAGCTGCGCTTCGTCGACCAGCGCACGTTCGGCGGCCTTCTGCTGGACGAGCTGGTCGAGGTCGACGGAACCATGGTGCCGTCGAGCATCGCGCACATCGCGCGCGATCCGATGGACCCCGCATTCCGGCTGCCGCACGTGGCCAAGGCCATGCGCGCCAAGCGCACCGAGGTCAAGCGCGCGCTGCTGGACCAGACCCTGGTCAGCGGGATCGGCAACATCTATGCGGACGAGGCGCTGTGGCGGGCGCGGATGCACTGGGCGCGGCCGACCCAGCGGCTGACCCAGAAGCAGGCCGAGCTGGTGCTGCGGGAAGCCACCGCGGTGCTGATGGACGCGTTGCGGGCGGGCGGCACGTCGTTCGACGCTCTCTACGTCAACGTCAACGGTGAATCCGGCTACTTCGACCGGTCGCTCAACGTCTACGGCCGCGAAGGCGAGCCGTGCCGTCGTTGTGGCTCACCGATCCGGCGGGAACGGTTCATGAACCGCTCGTCCTACACCTGCCCGCGCTGCCAGCGTAGGCCACCGCGACGCCGCTGACTGCCCGGACGAGAAGCGCACGGCCACGCCCGGCGCACTGACACGCGCTTGCTGAACCGGCGGCCAGACGGCCGAACCGGATCAGCGGCGCGAGCTGCTGCTTCCCGAGGGCGTCGCGGTGTTGGACGCCGTGGACGTACCGCCGCCGGGCGGCTCCGGGTCCTCCGTCTCACACGGTTCGTCGCACGGCGGATCCGTCGGGCCGGTGCTCGGCGGGTCGTCCGGGGTCGTCGTGGTGGGTGGATCGTCCGGGGGCGTCTTGGTGGTCGTCGTGGTCGGCTTCGACGGTTTCGTGGTCGTGGTGCCGCCCGTGGAGGTCGTCGGCAGATCCTCGGACGTGTCCGCCGGGCGGTCCGGCTTCGGCGTTCCCGGGGCGTCCTCGTCCTCGGTCGTGCTCGTCGTGGTCGGGGTGGTGCTCGGGGCGAGGTCGCCACCGTGTGCCGTCCCGCTGATCTTGACCGTGGTCTCCTCCGGGGTCGGGTTGCCTGCGATCAAGCCACCCCCGGCGCCCCCGTTGGGCTCGCGCTGGAATTGCTGCACGTTCTTCTCGGCGACCGGGGCAGTCGGGCCGGCCAGCACCGCGATCCCGGCGAACGCGGTCGCGGTCACCACACCGCTGGCCAGCAGCGCCAGGTAGCTCGCGCGCCGTGGCCGGGTCGCCTCGGCCGGGGGCGCGACCGACACTCGCGTATCGTCGGTTGGCCCAGACGGGCTCATAGGCTGCTCCTTGTGGCGGCTAGGCTGGGGCGGGGGAACTGTATCACTGTCGAGTGAACGATGTGCCTACCCCATAGTGTTCGTTTTGTTCCGGAGCGTCACCACTGGGGAGTTGCGACGGATGACGCCATCCGCAGCCGAATCCGGCGAGCGCGTGCGGCTGACCGCGTGGGTGCGCGGTCATGTGCAAGGTGTCGGTTTCCGGTGGTGGACGCGCTGCCGGGCGCTGGAACTGGGCCTGGTCGGGACGGCGACCAACCTGCCGGACGGGCGCGTGGAGGTGGTCGCGGAAGGCCCGCGGAAGGCGTGCGCCGAGTTGCTGGCCGCGCTGCGAGGCGGGTCCACCCCCGGCAGGGTCGACTCGGTGGTCGAGCAGTGGTCCGAGCCGCGCGGGGGGCTGCACGGGTTCGTGGAGCGCTGAGCCGGGCGGACGGTGGCGGTCCGGTCCGGCCGGAGTTCGCCCGCACGCATCCGACACGCCGCGCGGTTCGGTGCGTACCAGGGCCCGCAGGTACCATTCCGCAGTTGAGGTCGGCCCGGCCGCATGACACATCAGCCGTGAACCGGCACAGATGAAGGGGCCGTATAGCTCGTGCACCTGAAAAGCCTGACACTGAAGGGCTTCAAGTCTTTCGCTTCGACGACGACGCTCCGTTTCGAGCCGGGCATCACCTGTGTGGTCGGCCCGAACGGATCGGGGAAGTCGAACGTGCAGGACGCCCTGCGCTGGGTGATGGGCACGCAGGGCGCCAAGGACCTGCGCGGCGGCAAGATGGAGGACGTCATCTTCGCCGGCACCGCAGGCAGGCCGCCGCTCGGCCGCGCCGAGGTCACGCTGACCATCGACAACTCCGACGGTGCGCTGCCGATCGACTACACCGAGGTGTCGATCACCCGGCGGATGTTCCGCGACGGCGCCAGCGAGTACGAGATCAACGGCGAGAGCTGCCGCCTGCTGGACGTGCAGGAGCTGCTGTCCGACTCCGGCATCGGCCGGGAGATGCACGTGATCGTCGGCCAGGGGCAGCTCGGTGAGATCCTGCAGGCCAAGCCGGAAGAGCGGCGCGCGTTCATCGAGGAAGCCGCGGGCGTGCTCAAGCACCGCAAGCGCAAGGAGAAGGCGCTGCGCAAGCTCGAGGCGATGCAGGCGAACATGAACCGCCTGACCGACCTCACCGCCGAGCTGCGCCGCCAGCTCAAGCCGCTGGGCAGGCAGGCCGAGATCGCCCGCAAGGCGCAGGCCATCCAGGCCGAGCTGCGGGACGCCAGGCTGCGGTTGTACGCGCACGATCTGGTCACCCAGCGCGAGGCGCTGGCCAAGGAGGAAGCCGACGAGGAGCGGATCCGTCGGCAGCGCGCCGAGGTGGAGCAGCAGCTGCAGATCGCGACCAGGCGGGAAGCGGAACTGGCCGAGGCGCTGGCCGAGGACGAGCCACGCCTGGCGGCGGCCAAGGACACCTGGTACAAGCTCAGCGCCCTGGCCGAACGGCTGCGCGGCACGGTGCGGCTGGCCATGGAGCGCAAGCGGCACCTGTCCGCCGACGTCGAGGACACCTCGACCGGCCGGGATCCCGAGGAACTGCTCGCCGAGGCCGAGCAGGCCGAGGAGAAGGAGCAGGAGCTCGACGCCGCGGTCGAGGCGGCGCGGGCCGAGCTGGCGGAGGCCATCGCACGCCGGGAAGAGCTCGAGCAGGCGCTGCAGGCCGCCGAGCGCGCGCACATGGCCGCGGTCCGGGCCGTGGCGGACCGCCGGGAAGGCATCGCCAAGCTCAAGGGGCAGGTCGAAGCCCTGCGCAGCAAGACGGGCGCCACGGCCGAGGAGATCGAGCGGCTGAGCGCGGCCATCGCCGAGGCCGAGGCCAGGGCCGAGCAGGCGGCGGAGGAGCTGGAGCAGGCCAAGGCCGAGGGCGGCGACTCCGATCTGGACAGCGCGCAGGCCGCCGAGCGACTCGAACAGTGCATGCGCGCCAACGACGCCGCCAAACAGCGCGTCGAGGAGCTGGTCGCGGCCGAACGGGCCGCGGAGAAGGAGATCGCGACGCACCGCGCCACCGTGGAGGCGCTCTCGCGCGGGCTCGCGCGCAGGGACGGCGCGGGCACGTTGCTGGAAGCCGGCGACGACGTGCCCGGTGTGCTCGGGTCGGTCGCCGCGCTGCTGGACGTCGAATCCGGCTTCGAAGCGGCGATCGCCGCCGCGCTGGGCCCGGTCGCCGACGCGGTCGCTGTGCAGACCGACGACGACGCGGTCTCCGCGCTGGAGTACTTGAAGAAGCACGACGCCGGCCGGGCAGGCATGCTGCTGGGCGGCCTGCTGGGTGGTGCCGAGGGTTCCGCCCTGCCCGATCGCCCGCAGCTGTCGTCCGGCGCACGGTGGGCCGTCGACGTCGTGCAGGCGCCGGAGCAGCTGCGTCCTGCCGTGCGCGTCGCATTGCACGACGTCGTGATCGTGGACAGCGTCAACGCCGCCAAAGCGCTCGTCAGCGAGCACCCGCGACTGCGTGCGGTCACCACGGAAGGCGATGTCTTCGCCGCTCACTGGGCGTGCGGTGGTTCGAAGGCCGCGACCGAATCGGTCATCGAGGTCCAGGCCGCGGTGGACGCGGCGCGGGAGAAGCTGATCGCGGCGGAACGGCAGCTGCAGCGCGTCGCCGCGGAGCTGGAAGGGGCGCGCGCCGAGCAGCAGCAGCGGAAGGCCGAGGCGGCCAAGGCCAGGGAGGCCGTCGGCGAGGTCAAGGTGGCCAGGGCCAGGTTCACCGAGCGGCTGAACCGGCTGCAGCAGGCGCTACGCAACGCCGAGGCGGAGGCCGCGCGGCTGCGCAACCAACGGGCGAAGGTGGAGGCCAGCCGGGCCGAGGCGGTGGCGAAGCTGGCCGAGCTGGAGCAACGGCTGACCGCGGCCAGCGAGGAGCCGATCGACGAGGAGCCGGACACCACCGAGCGGGACGAGATCGCGGCCGCGCTGTCCGAGGTGCGGCAACAGGAGGTCGACGCCCGCCTGGCCCTGCGCACGGTCGAGGAGCGGGCCCGTGGGATCGCGGGCAAGGCGGAGAGCCTGCGCCGGGCGGCGGAGGCCGAGCGGCAGGCCCGTGAGCGTGCGGCGCGGGCGCGGGAGGCCCGCAGGCGTGGCGCGGAGATCGCCGCCGCCGTGGTGGACGCCGGTGAGATCGCCCTGGAGCGCATCGAGGTGTCACTGCAGCGTGCCGCGGCGGAGCGAGATGCGCTGCAGCAGGCCAGGGAAGAGCGGGAAGCGATGCTGTCCGGTGTCCGGGCCAGCGTGCGTGAGCTGAGCGGCCAGCTGGAGAAGCTGACCGACGCGGTGCACCGCGACGAGCTGCTGCGCGCCGAGCAGCGGATGCGGCTGGAGCAGCTGGAGTCCCGCATCGCCGAGGAGTTCGGCATCGGGCTGGACGACCTGGTGGCCGAGTACGGTCCGGACCAGCCGGTGCCGCCGAGCCCGACCGAGATGGCCGAGTACGAGGCGGCCAAGGAGCGGGGCGAGCCGGTCAGCGAGCCGCAGCCGATGCCGTTCGACCGGGCCACCGAGGAGCGCAGGGCCAAGCGGGCCGAGCGGGAGCTGGCCATGCTGGGCAAGGTCAACCCGCTGGCGCTGGAGGAATTCGCCGCGCTGGAGGAGCGGTACAAGTTCCTGTCCACCCAGCTGGAGGACCTCAAGGCCACCAGGAGGGACCTGCTGGCGGTGATCCAGGAGGTGGACGACAAGATCCTGGAGGTCTTCACCTCCGCCTTCCACGACGTGGCGCGGGAGTTCGAGAAGGTGTTCGCCACGCTGTTCCCCGGCGGCGAAGGGCGCATGGTGCTCACCGACCCGGACGACATGCTGACCACCGGCGTGGACGTCGAGGCCCGCCCGCCCGGCAAGAAGGTCAAGCGGCTGTCGCTGCTGTCCGGTGGCGAGAAGTCCCTGGTGGCGGTGGCGATGCTGGTGGCGATCTTCCGGGCCCGGCCGTCGCCGTTCTACGTCCTGGACGAGGTCGAGGCGGCGCTGGACGACACCAACATGCGCAGGCTGATCGGCCTGCTGGAGCAGCTGAGGGAGAACTCGCAGCTGATCGTGATCACGCATCAGAAGCCGACCATGGAGATCGCCGACGCGCTCTACGGCGTGAGCATGGCCAACGACGGGGTCACCAGGGTGATCTCGCAGCGGCTGCGGTCGCGCGATCGGGCGGACGAGCGAGCCGGCGAGCGTTCGGCCGAACCCGCCTCGGCGTAGGCGGGTCCGTGGGACGGTGAGGGTTGCCCTGCGACGGCCTGCGGTGACGCGGATGCGAGGATGACGACGTGACGGACAACGTGTGGCTTCTGGTCATCGTCGGTGTCGCCGTGCTGCTGGCCGTGGCGCTGGTGGTGGGGTTCACGCTCTCGCGCAGGCGCAGGATCCGCCTCGACCGGGAGCGCCCGGGTGCCGGTGAGCGACCCAGCGGCGGCGGATACTCGGCAGGCGGCGGGATCGCTCTGGCCCCCGGTGGGGTGCGGGAACACGCACCGCCGGAGCACCCGGCCGGAGAGCGTCCCGAGACCGACGGCGAGCCGGGGGTGGGCGAGGACGCGGCGGTACCGCGGGACAGCCATCGTCGCGACATCGTCGACGTCGCGCTGCCCGAGACCACCGGCGAGGCGCCTGCCTCCGAGTCCGGCACCACGCCAGGCTCCACTCCGACGCCCACGGCGCCGGAGCCGGAAGCCGGCGCGGCCCAAGCGGCGACGGCGACCAAGACGGCCGAGCCGCAGCGCGCGCCGGTGTCCACCGAGGAGCCCGCGCCCGCCGCCGGGCGTATCGAGCGGTTGCGTGGCCGGCTGGCCAAGTCGCGTTCGGCGTTCGGGCAGAGCCTGCTCGGCCTGCTCGGTGCCGGCGACCTGGACGAGGACTCCTGGCAGGACGTCGAGGACACCCTGCTGGTGGCCGACCTGGGCGCGGCGACCACGACGGAGATCGTCGAGCGGCTGCGCACCGAGCTGGTCAGCCGCGCGGTCCGCACCGCCGACCAGGCCAGGGCGCTGCTGCGCGAGGTGCTGATCGACGCGTTGAATCCACGGTTCGACCGGGCGGTGCGTGCGCTGCCGCACGAGGCCGACGGCCAGAAGCGCCCGGCGGTCGTGCTGGTCGCCGGTGTCAACGGCACCGGGAAGACGACGACCACCGGCAAGCTTGCCCGGGTGCTGGTCGCCCAGGGGCATCGGGTGCTGCTCGGCGCGGCCGACACGTTCCGTGCCGCGGCCGCCGACCAGCTGCAGACCTGGTCGGAGCGGGTGGGCGCCGAGGTCGTCCGCGGCAAGGAAGGCGCCGACCCGGCGTCGGTGGCGTTCGACGCGGTCAAGCGCGGCATCGACAGCGGTGTGGACGCGGTGCTGATCGACACCGCGGGCCGGCTGCACACCAAGTCGACGCTGATGGACGAGCTCGGCAAGGTCAAGCGCGTGGTGGAGAAGCAGGCCGAGGTCGACGAGGTGTTGCTGGTGCTGGACGCCACCACCGGCCAGAACGGCCTGACCCAGGCGCGGGTGTTCCGCGAGGTCGTGGACGTCACCGGTATCGTGCTGACCAAGCTGGACGGCACCGCCAAGGGCGGCATCGTGTTCCAGGTGCAGCGCGAGCTCGGCGTGCCGGTGAAGCTGGTCGGCCTGGGCGAGGGCCCGGACGACCTGGCACCGTTCGAGCCGGACGCGTTCGTCGACGCACTGCTGAACTGAAGGCCCCGGACGCGCGGAAAACCGTGACGGCTGCCCGGGACGACCTTCAGCCGTGACGGCTGCCCGGGGTGGAGCAGCACCCGCTTTCCGGTGCATCCCCGCCGCTGCAAGCACAGCCGGAATCGCGATCTCGCCTCCCTTCGCGGCTTGCGCTGGGTCGTTCCCCGCGTATCCCGGTCAGCGGAGCTGGTGGCCGAGGACGACAGGTCCGACGACGAAAGAAGACTCGGCGGGGCGGCTCCGTTGCCGTCCCGCCGAGCCTGTCCGGTCGGGTGTGCCTGCAGGGCAGGCCGTCTTCGGCTAGTCCTCGCGGGCTTCCACCGCGAGCAGTTCCTCTTCCTCGTCGTCGAAAGCATGGCCGCCGCGCGACTCCGGGTCGAAGATCCAGGTCAGCGCCCACAACACGATGCCGAGGCCGACCATGCCCGCGGCCACCACGTACTCGTTGGTGTTGCGGCCGGTCCACGGCCCGGCGAGGAAAGCGCAGGCCAGTGCGCCGAGCACCGGGATGAGCGTCGGCGCCTTGAAGTGCTCGTGCTTGACCGGCTTGCGGCGCAGCACCAGCACCGCGATGTTCACCACGGTGAACACGCACAACAGCAGCAGGGACGTGGTTCCGCCCAGCAGGGAGACCACCCGGCTGGCTTCGTTCTCCTCGGTGGCCGGGTCGTCCACCACCACCCTGGTCACCACGATGATCAGGGCGAAGGCGATCAGCGTGGTGAAGATGATGCTGATCCACGGGGTCCGGCGGAACGGGTGCACGGTGGCCAGCGGCCTGGGCAGCACCCGCTTCTTCGCCATCCCGTACAGCAGGCGGCTGGCCATCAGCATGTTGATCAGCGCCGAGTTGGCCACCGCGAACATCGTCATGAACGGGAAGATGTCCTCCACCGGAAGGTCCGGTGCGCCCGCCCGGACCACTTCCAGGAGCGGGGTCTCGCTGTCGGCCAGCTCGCCAACCGGCACCACCGCCACCGCGGCGATCGACACCAGGACGTAGATGGCGCCGGTGATGGTCAGGCCGCCGAGCATGATCTTCGGGAAGATCCGCACCGGGTCCTTGGTCTCCTCGGCCATGTTGACCGAGTCCTCGAAGCCGACCATGGCGAAGAACGCCAGCGTGGTGGCCGCCGTGACGGCGAGGAACGCCGACTTGTCCTCGGCGGTGTGGAACACCGTGACCCGGCTGAAGTCGGCCTCACCGCCGAAGATCGCGATGAACCCGATGACGATGACCGCGATCAGGCCGAGCAGCTCGACGCTGGTCAGGAAGACGTTGAACTTCACGCTCTCGGCCACGCCGCGCAGGTTGATCAGCGCGATCAGGGTCATGAAGCCCAGCGCCAGCAGCATGATGGCGGTGTCACCCCAGTCCAGGCCGAGGCCTTCGACCAGGTTCGCCGCGAAGCTGCGGGACGCGGTGGAGGCCGACGTGATACCGGACGACATCACCGCGAAGGCCACCAGGAACGTGACGAAGTGGATACCGAAGGCCTTGTGGGTGTACAGCGCGGCACCCGCCGCCTGGGGGTACTTGGTGACCAGTTCCATGTAGGCGAACGCGGTCAGCGTCGCCACCACGAACGCCACGAGGAACGGGACCCATGCCGCGCCGCCGACCTCGCCCGCCACTTGGCCGGTGAGGGCGTACACGCCGGTGCCCAGGATGTCACCGACGATGAACAACAGGAGCAACTTGGTGCCCATAACCCGCTTGAGCGGAGGCTGGCCGCCCGGCCCTCGCTCCGTGGCACTTGCCGCCGTATCGCTCACGTCACTGCCTTTCTTTTCGCCGCACAGATGCGCCGACACCTTATGTGATCCATCTCATGACCGATCATCCGGCGCCGTGCCTGTTCACCCTTCCGGCAGCGTAGGCATTTCGATGCCGCCACCCCGGCGAACGAGCCCTGCGCGTGTCAGTGCTTCCCGGCCGAATTTTTCCCACACCTGGTCCATCGCCGCGTCCAGCGAGCCGTCCGCGTCACCGAACAGCGGGAGCTCCAGTTGCCTGCCGGCGTCGCCGTCCAGGTTGGCCACGGTGACGCCCAGCAGCGAGATGCCCCGGTCCCGGATCATCGGCATCGCCTCGGCCAGCAGCCCGCGCGACACCTTCAGCAACGTCGCTCCGCGCGCGGTGGGGATCGGCAGCGTGCGCGATCTCGTCGCCCTGGCGAAGTCGGCGAAGCGCAGCCGGAGGACCACCGTGCGTCCGGTCCGCCCCGCGGCGCGCATCCGCCTGCCGACTCGGTCGACCAGGCCGGCCAGGACGGCGTCCAGCTCCTCCGGTGACCGGATGCTGCGGCCGAGTGCGCGCTGCGAGCCGATCGACCTTCGCCTGCGCCGGGTCACCACCGGACGCGGGTCGCGATGGCCGGCCAGCGCGTGCAGCTTGTTTCCCACGGCCGCGCCGACGTGATGCGTCAGCGCGGTCCGGGGGGTGCGGTGCAGGTCCCCGATGGTCGTGATGCCGATGGCGTGCAGCCTCTCCGCGGTGACCGGGCCGACCCCCCACAGCCGTTCGACCGGCAGCGGATGCAGGAATGCTTCCTCCTCGTCGGGCTCGACGACGAGCAGGCCGTCCGGTTTGGCCTCGGCGCTGGCCACCTTCGCCAGCGACTTGGTGCGCGCCACGCCGACGGTGATGGGCAGACCGACCCTGCGGCGCACCTCGGCCCGCAACCGCTGGGCGATCTGCCTGGGCGTCCCGGACAGCCTGGCCAGCCCGCCGACGTCAAGGAAGGCCTCGTCGATCGAGATGCCCTCGACCACCGGGGTGATGTCGCGGAACACCTCGAAGACCGCCTTGCTGGCGGACACGTAGGCCTGCATCCGGGGTGGCACCACCACCGCGTCCGGGCACAGCCGTTTCGCCTGCCTGCCGCCCATACCGCCGCGCACCCCGCACGCCTTCGCCTCGTAGCTGGCGGCCAGCACCACGCCGCCGCCGACGATCACTGGACGATCACGCAGCCGCGGGTCGTCGCGCTGCTCGACGGACGCGAAGAACGCGTCGAGGTCGGCGTGCAGGATGGACGCTGTCGTGCGAACGGACATCGAACATATGTTCGCATGGTGCGTGGGCTGCGAGCAGCGGCCGAACGTACGAAAGTGGCACGCTGGCTGCCGTGACCGACGCTCTCGAGGCGAGCTTGCCGTCCGCCGGCGATGCAAGGTGGGGAGTCCGCGTGGTCGACCTCGACGGCGGCGACGTTCTTGTCGATCACGGGGCGGACCGTCGCCTCTCCACGGCCAGCGTGGGCAAGATCTTCCTGCTGCTGGAAGTGGCCGACCGGCTCGCGTCCGGCGCGCTGCGCACCGGGCACCTCGTCGATCGGCGCGCGGTCGAGCCGGTGGCCGACTCCGGCCTGTGGCAGCACCTGGCGGCCGATGTGCTGCCCGTCGGCGACGCGGCCGCTCTGGTCGGCGCCGTCAGCGACAACCTCGCCACCAACGTCCTGCTCGACCTGGTCGGGCTGGCGGCGGTGCAGCAGTGGCCGGCACGGCTCGGACTGGCCGAGACGGCCCTGCACGACAAGGTGCGCGACGTCCGGCGGCCGAGCGACCCGCCCGCGTTGTCCACCGGCACCGCCGCAGAGCTTGCCGAGGTCATGCGCTCCCTCCATGCCGGTGAGGTGCGCGCGGCCCGCCGGGTTCTCGGCTGGCTCCGGCTCGGCACCGATCTGTCGATGGTCGGCCAGGCGTTCAACCTGGATCCGCTGGCACATGCCGAGCCCGACCGTGGTGTGCGGCTGATCAACAAGACCGGAACCGACACCGGAGTGCGTGCGGACGTGGGGCTTGTTTACGGGCCTCGTCGTCGCGTGGCCTACGCGGTGGTGGCGAACTGGACACCGGAAGGGCCGGCCGATCCGCATCGAGACGCCGTGCTGGCGGGAATGCGGCAGATCGGGGCGCACATCCGTGCGGTGGTGTGAATCCGCCTGTCAACCCAGTAGCTCGCGGATCCGGCGTTCGCGTTCCTCGGGATGCTGGCCGGGGCACGCCGCGCACGTCGTTCCCCTCGGCGTCCGGTCGATCAGGCAGCACGATGCCCGGCGGACCACCAGGTGCGGCCCGACGCGCGCGAAGCGCGGCGTCGGCAGTTCCCCTCCGACGGCCTCGGCCAGTTCGGCAGCGAGCTGCACGGCACGCTGGACATCGCCGTCGGCCTGCCCGGCTTGCAGCAACCGGCTGGCGATGGAATCCGTTGCGACAGCCCACAGGGCGGGCTGCCGGGCACCGGAAACCGCGGCAACGGCCCGGACGGCAGCCTCCAGTGCGTCGTGCAGGCGGCGGCCGAACTCCGGCAAGCCGCCGTCGAGCGGGCGGTTCGACCACGCGTCGAGGAAACGTCCGTCCGGCAGGATCCGCAGAATCACTGCGTCCAGCGAGGGATCCACCGGGGATCCCGCCAGCAATCCGTGCAGCGGCTGGCCCACCAGCACGGAGGACGCCGAGTACCACCACACGGTGCCCAGGACGCGGCCGGGCGCCTGCCCGTAGTACCGCCGAGCCAGCTCCAGCTGGCCGGCCAGCCAGCCGTGGTCGAGCACATCGGTGGCCGGGTGAGGGGTGGCCGGGAGTGATCCGTTGACCGGGGCCTCCTTCTGGTCGTCGTCAGCCGTTCGGCGGTAGCGCGAGCAGGCATGAAACGTGGTCGTAACAGCACGGGCCGCGTGGTTCACATGCGGGAAATCGAGGATGCCGTTACCCGCAACACCGACCTCGCATGCTGTCGGCCAATCGTCCGGTACGCGAGTGTCGCGAGGAGAGTCCATGGAAGGAAACACCGCCTGGTTGCTCACCAGCGCAGCGCTGGTGTTGCTGATGACGCCAGGCCTGGCGTTCTTCTACGGCGGCATGGTCCGCTCGAAGAGCGTGCTGAACATCATGATGATGTGCTTCGGCGCCATCGGCCTGATCGGTGTGCTGTGGGTGCTGTACGGGTACGGTCTCGCCTACGGTGACGACGTCGGCGGGCTGTTCGGGTGGTCGAACGACCTGCTGGGCATCACCGGTCTGCTCGACTTCGACCCGGAGGCCGACCCGACCGGCGGAACGGTGGACGTGGCCT
The DNA here is from genome assembly GCF_002919275.1 of Thermocrispum sp. Taxonomy (NCBI): domain Bacteria; kingdom Bacillati; phylum Actinomycetota; class Actinomycetes; order Pseudonocardiales; family Pseudonocardiaceae; genus Thermocrispum; species Thermocrispum sp. The sequence continues at coordinate 87,041 of NZ_PKFA01000052.1, forward strand.
TCCAAGCGATGTTCGCCATCATCACGGTGGCGCTGATCGCGGGCGCGATCGCCGACCGGGCCCGGTTCGGCCCGTGGCTGCTGTTCGCCGGCCTGTGGGCCACCCTGGTCTACTTCCCGGTCGCGCACTGGGTGTGGGGCGACGGCGGCTGGATCGGCGAGATGGGGGCGCTGGACTTCGCCGGTGGCACCGCCGTGCACATCAACTCCGGGGCCGCCGCGCTGGCGCTGGCCATCGTGCTCGGCAAGCGCAAGGGCTGGCCGCAGGAGCCGATGAAGCCGCACAACCTGCCGTTCGTCATGCTGGGCGCCGGCCTGCTGTGGTTCGGCTGGTTCGGCTTCAACGCCGGTTCCGCCTACGCCGCGGACGGCGTCGCCGGTGTTGCGTTCGTCAACACGGTCACCGCCACCTGCGCCGCGATGCTCGGCTGGCTGCTGGTGGAGCGGGTGCGCGACGGCAAGCCGACCAGCCTCGGTGCCGCGTCGGGCATCGTGGCCGGCCTGGTGGCGATCACGCCGTCGTGCGCGTTCGTGGACACCTGGGGCGCGCTGGCCATCGGGTTCCTGGCCGGCCTGATCTGCCCGCTGGCGGTGGCGCTGAAGTACAAGCTCGGCTACGACGACGCGCTCGACGTGGTCGGCATCCACTTCGTCGGTGGCTGGATCGGCACCGTGAGCCTCGGCTTCCTGTCCACCGCCCGGGTCGTCCCGGACGGCGTGGACGCGCTGTTCTACGGCGGTGGCGCCGGCCAGATCTGGCCGCAGGTCGCCGGTGCGCTCGGCGTCAGCGTCTACTCGTTCGTCGCCGCGCTGGTCATCGGCCTGGTCATCAAGAAGACCATCGGTTTCCGGGTGGACGAGGACGTGGAGATCGCCGGTATCGACGAGGCCGAGCACGCCGAGGTCGGCTACGAATTCGGGTTCGGCAGGGGCGGTCGGTCGGGCGGCTCGTCCATCGCTGCGGCGAGCAAGAAGCTGGAGGAGAGCACGGCATGAAGCTGATCACCGCCATCATCAAGCCGTTCACCCTGGACGACGTCAAGTCCGCGCTGGAACAGCTCGGCGTGCTGGGCATGACGATCTCCGAGGCCCAGGGCTACGGCAGGCAGAAGGGGCACACCGAGGTCTACCGGGGCGCCGAGTACGCGGTGGACTTCGTCTCCAAGCTCCGGGTCGAAGTGCTCACCGACGACGCGAGTGCGGACAAGGTCGTCGAGGCCATCGTCACAGCGGCGCAAACCGGCAAGATCGGTGACGGCAAGGTCTGGGTGACACCGGTGGAACAGGTGATCCGGGTCCGTACTGGCGAACGTGGCGCCGACGCGCTGTGAGGCGAACCCGTACTCGTGGACGTCGGTGAATTGGTGGCGGCGGCCGAGCGACTGCTTGGCCGCCGCCACGGTCGGCTGGCGGCGGGTGAACTGCGCGCCGCGCTGTGCGACCTGTACGAGTTCTGGCTCAGCAAGGCCGCGGCGGCGGCCGGTGTCGGCGACCCCGGCATGCCCGGCGGCGTCGCGCTGGTCGCGGTCGGCGGCCTCGGCCGCCGTGAGCTGGTGCCGTACTCCGACCTGGACCTGGTGCTGCTGCACGACGGCACGACGCCGCGGCCGGTGCTGGACCGGATGGCCAATGCGCTCTGGTACCCGCTGTGGGACGCCAAGGTCGGTCTCGACCATGCCGTGCGCACCGGCGACGAGGCCTTGTCGGTGGCGCGGAGTGATCTGCGCACCGCGATGGGCCTGCTCGAGGTGCGGGCGATCGCCGGAGACGAGGAACTGGCCGCCCGGCTCGCCACCGCGGCCAGGCAGCAGTGGCGACGCACGGCACGCAAGCGCCTGCCCGAGCTGGCTGACGCGGTGCGCCAGCGGTGGCGGCGCAGCGGCCATCTCGCGCAGTCGGCGGAGCCGGACCTCAAGCACGCGGGCGGGGGCCTGCGGGACATCGCCGTGCTGGAGGCGCTGGCCGCGGCTCAGCTGATCGACCGGCTGGACGACGAGCTGCGGCAGGTGAAGCGGTTGCTGCTGGACATTCGCACCGAGCTGCGGCTCGAGCTGCGCCGCAACCGGGACGTGCTGAGCGCGGAACAGGCCGACAAGATCGCCGCCGACATGGGCTTCGGTGATCGGTTCGCGCTGCTCAAACAGCTGTACTCGGGTGCGCGCGCGGTCCGCTACGCGCTCGAGGTGGCGTTGCGGTCGGCCACCGGAGGTACTCGCCGGCTGCGCCGTAGACCGCTGGCCGAGGGGGTCGTACTGCACGGCGACGAGGTCGCGTTGGCGCGTGGCGCCAACCCGGCCAAGGACCCGGCGCTGCTGTTGCGGGTCGCCGCGGCCGCGGCGCACACCGGCAGGCCGGTGGCGCACGGCACGCTTCGCACTCTGGCCGATTCGGCACCGGAACTCCGGCAGCCGTGGCCGGCGGACGCGCGCAGCGAGCTGATCGCGCTGCTCGGGGCAGGCGAAGGCCTGATCGGGGTGATCGAGGCACTGGACACCCTCGGCCTGTGGAGCCGCCTGCTGCCGGAGTGGGGTGCCGTCCGCGACCTGCCGCCCGCCGAGCCGGTGCACCGGTGGTGCGTCGACCGGCATCTGGTGCAGACCTGCGTGGAAGCTGCGAAGCTGACCACCAGCGTGGCCAGGCCGGATCTGCTGCTGATCGGCGCGCTGCTGCACGACATCGGCAAGGGACGCGGCGCCGATCATTCGGTGATCGGTGCCGACATCGCGCGGCAGGTGACCCAGCGGCTGGGGCTGCCCGACGAGGACGTCGCCGTCGTCACCGGTATGGTGCGGCACCATCTGCTCCTGCCGCACGTGGCCACTCGGCGCGACATCACCGAGCGCGAGACGGTGCGGCGGGTCGTCGACACCATCGACGGCAATGCGCTGCTGCTCGAGCTGCTGCACGCATTGACCCAGGCCGACTCGCTGGCCACCGGGCCGGGGATGTGGACGCCGTGGAAGGCCAAGCTGGTCGCCGAGCTGGTGGCCAGGTGCAGGCAGCTCATCCGCGGAGTGGAGCCGGTCGCGCCCGATCCGCTGACCGCCGAGCAGCAGGAGCTGGCCGCGCGGTGCCGGGCGTCCGGCCGTCCCGAGGTGCTGGTCACCTCCGACGGGGCCGTGGCGACGATCACCGTCGCCGCGCGACGCGACGTCGCCCTGCTGGCGCCGGTGGCCGGTGCCCTGGCCCTGTCGTCGCTCGAAGTCGCCGCGGCCACCCAGCACGAGGACCGGGACGTGGCGGTCGCCGTGTTGCACGCCGCGCCGCGTTTCGGCAGTCCGCCGGACGATGCACTGCTCCGGGAGAAGGTCGTCCGTGCGGTGACCGGGCGCCTTGCGCTCGCCGAGCAGCTGGCCGCCAAGGAGCGCGACTACGACCCGGGCGACGGCGGTCGCGTCGAGCCGACGGTGCTGTGGTTCGACGACGAGGCCGAAGGGGCCGACGTCGCCTTGCTCGAGCTGCGCGCCACCAATCGCATCGGCCTGCTGCACCGGGTGGCGACCGCGCTCGGCCGGTCAAGGGCGACGGTCAAATGGGCACGGGTGGCCACTTTCGGCTCGTCATGCGTGGACGCCTTCGCGGTGCGGGCCGTGACGGGCGATCCGCGCGACGAGGCATGGCGCCGGGCCGTCGAGCGGGCCGTGCTGGCCGCCGCGCGGTGACCGTCGCACCCGCCGTGCCGGGAAGCGTCGTGTGTGCAGGTGGGCGCGGCTGCGGTGTTGATACCGTTGCGGGTGGGCCATCATGCCCGTCACCGACGACCGCTGGAGTACATGCCCGTGTTCGAGACCCTTTCCGACCGGCTCACCTCCGTCCTGCAGAACCTGCGCAGCCGGGGCAGGCTGACCGATGCCGACATCGACGCGACCGCCCGCGAGATCCGCATCGCGCTGCTCGAGGCCGACGTGGCGCTGCCGGTGGTGCGCACGTTCATCGCGCGCATCAAGGAACGGGCCAAAGGCGCCGAGGTGCACGAGGCCCTCAACCCTGCCCAGCAGGTCATCAAGATCGTCAACGAGGAGCTGGTCGCCATCCTCGGCGGCGAGACCCGCAGGCTGAACCTGGCCAAGAACCCGCCGACGGTGATCATGCTCGCTGGTCTGCAGGGTTCCGGTAAGACCACGCTGGCAGGCAAGCTGGCGCTGTGGCTGCGCAAGCAGGGCCACTCACCGCTGCTGGTGGCCTGCGACCTGCAGCGGCCGAACGCGGTCACCCAGCTGCAGGTGGTCGGCGAGCGCGCGGGCGTGGCCGTCTTCGCACCGGAGCCGGGCAACGGCGTCGGCGACCCGGTCGACGTCGCGGCGCGCAGCATCGACGAAGCGCGGCGCGGGCAGCACGACGTGGTGATCGTGGACACCGCGGGCCGGCTCGGCATCGACGAAGAGATGATGAAGCAGGCCGCGGACATCCGGGACCGGGTGCAGCCGGACGAGACGCTGTTCGTGGTCGACGCGATGATCGGCCAGGACGCGGTCACCACGGCCGAAGCGTTCCGCGACGGCGTCGGGTTCACCGGGGTGGTGCTCACCAAGCTGGACGGTGACGCCCGCGGCGGTGCCGCGCTGAGCGTGCGCGAGGTCACCGGCCAGCCGATCCTGTTCGCCTCCAACGGCGAGAAGCTCGAGGACTTCGACGTCTTCCACCCCGACCGGATGGCGTCGCGCATCCTGGGCATGGGCGACGTGCTCACCCTGATCGAGCAGGCCGAGAAGGCGTTCGACCAGCAGAAGGCGGAAGAAGCCGCGGCCAAGATGTCGGCGGGTGAGCTGACGCTGGAGGACTTCCTCGAGCAGATGCTCGCGGTGCGCAAGATGGGCCCGATCGCCAACCTGCTCAGCATGCTGCCCGGGGCGGGGCAGATGAAGGACCAGCTGGCCGCGATCGACGACAAACACCTGGACCGGGTGCAGGCCATCATCCGCGGCATGACGCCGGAGGAACGCGCCAACCCCAAGATCATCAACGCGTCCCGGCGACTGCGCATCGCGCGCGGATCCGGTGTGCAGGTGCGGGACGTCAACGACCTGGTCAACCGGTTCTTCGAGGCCCGCAAGATGATGCAGCAGATGGCGGGCGGATTCGGCCTCGGCGTCAGGCGGGTGAGCAAGACCCGCAAGGGCAAGAAGGGCAAGAAGGGCAAGAAGAAGGGACCAACCCAGCCCAAGGTGCGGGGCTTCCCCGGGATGCCGGGCGGACTGCCCGCCATGCCGGGCGGACTGCCCGGTGGCATGCCGGGAGGGATGCCGGACCTGTCGAAGCTGGGCGGCGGCATGAACGACCTGCCCCCGGGGTTCGACCCGGGCAAGCTGAAGCTGCCGAAGAAGACCGACGAGAACTGACCTTCCGAGTTGATTTCCAGGGGGCGTGCCGATGACGTCGTCGCTGCCGCCTTTGCACCTCTCCGGTGTCGTGCTGCCCGACGGAGTCCGGCGGGACATCTGGGTCGCCGACGGCCGGATCTCGTTCACTGAGGTGCCCGGGGCCCGCACCATCGCCACCGACGTGTGGATCCTGCCCGGCTTGGTCGACGCGCACTGCCACATCGGCATCGGGCCGGGCGGTCCGATCACCGACCTGGCCGAGGCGGAGCAGCAGGCGATCGTGGAGCGCGACGCCGGCGTGTTCCTCATCCGCGACTGCGGTGCCCCGCTCGACACCAGCGGGTTGCAGGGCCGGGCCGACCTGCCCAGGATCATCCGGGCCGGGCGGCACCTGGCCAGGCCGAAGCGCTATCTGCGGGGCTTCGCCATCGACCTCGAGGAGCCGGAGCGGCTGCCGGAGGTGGTCGCCGAGCAGGTGGCCTACGGCGACGGCTGGGTGAAGCTGGTCGGCGACTGGATCGACCGGGAGATCGGCGACCTCGCCCCGCTGTGGCCGGACGACGTGCTCGACCAGGCGGTGAAGGTGGCGCACGAGGCGGGCGGCAAGGTGACCGCGCACGTCTTCGGGGAAGCCGCCCTGCCCGGCCTGCTGGCCGCGGGCGTCGACTGCATCGAGCACGGCACCGGCCTGACCGACGAGACGATCGCGGAAATGGTGCGCCGCGGCATCCCGCTGGTGCCGACGCTGACCAACATCGCCAACTTCCCGGACATCGCGGCGCAGGCGGTGAAGTATCCGGTGTACGCGCAGCACATGCTGGACCTGCACCGCCGCAATCCGGACGTCATCGCGGCGTGCATCGACGCGGGCGTGGAGCTGTTCGCGGGGACCGACGCGGGCAGCGTGGTCGCGCACGGCCGCATCGTCGACGAGATCGAGCTGCTGCACGCCGCCGGCCTGAGCACCACCGAGGCGATCGGGGCCGCGTCCTGGCGGGCGCGGGAGTGGCTGGGCTACTCCGGCATCGTCGACGGCGGCGAAGCGGACCTGCTGGCGTTCGATGCCGATCCGAGGGAGGACATCGGCGTGCTGCGCCGTCCGGTGTGCGGCGTGTTGCGCGGCGCGGTGGTGCGGTGACCACCGAGCCGGGCGCGCCGGTGACCGGCGCCGAACGGCCGCCGAGCCACCGCTGGGGCTTCGGTGCTTTCCTGCTGGTCGAAGCCGTGCTGCTGGCCACTGCCGCGATGGTGTCCGCGCTGCTGCGGGAGGGCCGCGCCCCGGGGGCGCCGGTGCCGATGCGCGACATCCTCATCGGCACCATCACGCCGACCGTGGTGGCGGCCGGCGTGGCGTTGCTGATCACTGTGCTGCGCGGCAACGGCCCGCTCACCGACCTCCGCCTGCAGTTCCGCTGGGACGACGTGCGGACCGGGCTGCGGTTCGGCTTGATCGGCCTGGTGGTCACCACGATCGGCGTGGCGGTGTGGACCCAGATCGTCGGCAAGGAGAACGCCACGTCGGCGATCGGCACCCTGGTGCAGGACACCCGGCTGTCGGTGCAGGCCGCCGTCGTGCTGTTCCTCTACCTGTGGCTGGTCGGGCCCATCTGCGAGGAGATCATCTTCCGCGGGCTGCTGTGGGGCGCGGTGGAACGGCTGCACTGGGGCAAGGAACGCTGGGGGAGGGTGGCCGCGTTCGTGCTGTCCACCGGCGTGTTCGCGGCCAGCCACCTGGAGCCGCTGCGCACCAGCCTGCTGATCGTCATCTCGATCCCGATCGGCCTGGCCAGGCTGGTGACGGGCAGGCTGCTCGGCAGCATCGTCGCCCACCAGGTGAACAACTTCCTGCCCGCACTGGCCCTCCTGCTCACCGCGCTCGGCGCGATGCAGGTGTAGTGGGTACGGCTGTCATGCCCGATCGGGCCATCTGGCAGAATGTTTGCTTGCTGCTTCGGCCGGACCCTCTCACCGCGCCCGGAGCCTGAGAATCCTGCGACTGCAGCATCCGCCCCCACTCGGATCGCGCGCGGTCGACCAACCGAAGTGCGAACGAACGAGGAGTCCCACACACGTGGCCGTCAAGATCAGACTGCAGCGCCTTGGCAAGATCCGTAACCCCTACTACCGGATCGTCGTCGCCGACGCGCGCACCCGTCGGGATGGCAAGGCCATCGAGACGATCGGCAAGTACCACCCGAAGCAGGAGCCGAGCTTCATCGAGGTTGACTCCGAGCGGGCCCAGTACTGGCTGAAGGTCGGCGCGCAGCCGACCCAGCCGGTGCAGCGCATCCTGGAGATCACCGGCGACTGGCAGAAGTTCAAGGGCTTGCCGGGTGCCGAGGGCAAGCTGAAGGTCGCCCCGCCCAAGCCGTCCAAGGAGGAGATCTTCGCCAAGGCCCTCGAGGAGGCGGGCGGCCGCCCGGAGGCGGACGCCACCGAGGGCAAGAAGAAGTCCGGCAAGAAGGACAAGGCCGAGGGCAAGAAGGCCAAGGACGGCGACAAGGGCAAGGACGAGAAGAAGGCCAAGGACGCCAAGTCCGGCAAGGCCGAGGCGAAGAAGGCCGACGAGGCGGCCGAGGCCAAGGCCGACGCCGGCGAGCAGGCCGCTGCCGAGGGTAAGGCCGGCCAAGAGTGAGTTTCCTCGCCGATTCGCTCGAGCACCTGGTCCGGGGGATCGTGGACAACCCCGACGACGTCCGGGTGGAGCTGATCACCACCCGGCGGGGGCGCACCCTCGAGGTGCACGTGAACCCGGACGACCTGGGCAAGGTCATCGGCCGTGGTGGCCGCACCGCCACCGCGCTGCGCACGGTGATGAGCGGGATTGGCGGCCGGGGCGTGCGGGTCGACGTCGTCGACACCGACGGCTAGCCGTCCACCCGCTGGTGGGGAGGTCGCGCGTGGAGGTCGTCGTCGGCCTGGTCGCCAAGGCCCACGGCATCAGCGGGGAAGTGGCCGTCGATCCCCGCACCGACGTGCCGGAGGTGCGGTTCGCCGAGGATGCGGTGGTGCGCGCGCGGCTGCGCGACAAGCGGACCAGGCAGCTCACCGTCTCCTCGGCTCGCCCGCACGGCAGCAGGTTGCTGGTGCGCTTCGCCGAGATCGTCGACCGGACGGCCGCCGAGGGGTTGCGCGGGGCGCTGCTGCTGGCCGACACCGACGAGCTGCCGCCGACCGAGGACGAGGACGAGTTCTACGACCACCAGCTCAGCGGGCTGGCGGTCGAGCTCGCCGACGGTACCCCCCGGGGCACGGTGAAAGAGGTCGTGCACACGCCGGGTGGAGAGCTGCTCGCAGTGGATTTCGACGGGCGTGAGGTGCTGGTGCCGTTCGTGCGCGCCATCGTGCCGACGGTCGATCTGCGCCAGGGCAAGGTCGTGGTCGATCCGCCTGAGGGGTTGTTCTGACCGTGCGGATCGACGTGGTGACCATCTTCCCCGAGTACCTGCAGCCGCTGCGTACGGCGCTGCTGGGTCGGGCGCTGGACCGTGGCCTGATCAGCCTCGGGGTGCACGATCTGCGGAACTGGACCTACGACGTGCACCGTGCGGTGGACGACGCGCCGTATGGGGGCGGCCCCGGCATGGTCATGAAGCCGCAGGTGTGGGGCGAGGCGCTGGACGCGGTGTGCACCGAGCAGTCGCGGCTGATCGTGCCGACACCCGCCGGTACGCCGTTCACCCAGCAGATGGCCCGCAAGTACACCGAAGAGCAGCATTTGGTGTTCGCGTGCGGCCGTTACGAGGGGATCGATCAGCGCGTCGTCGAGGACGCTGCCCGCCGCATGCCGGTCGACGAGGTGTCGATCGGTGATTACGTGCTGGTCGGCGGCGAAGCGGCGGTGCTGGTGATGGTGGAAGCCATCGTGCGGCTGCTGCCCGGCGTGCTGGGCAATCCGACCTCGGCGGAACAGGACTCGTTCAGCGACGGCCTGCTGGAAGGTCCTTGCTACACCCGCCCCGAGGTGTGGCGTGGGCTGGCGGTGCCGGAGGTGCTGCGGTCGGGCAACCATGCGCGCATCGAGCGGTGGCGGCGGGACCAGGCGCTGCGCCGCACGGCCGCCCGCCGGCCGGAGCTGATCGCCAAGATCGCCGACCAGCTCGACGACACCGATCGCGCGGTGCTCGCCGAGTTCGCCAGGGAACGCAGGGCCGAGGAGGAAGCGAGGGGCGAGTGACGCTGCATCCACCCGGCTGCGGCGCGCTCGTGCAGGTCTGCCATACTTGGCAAGTTGCTGCACGCGGTCGACAGCCGCGGAGCGGAATCATTGCCGAATCAATCTTCCTGGCATGCGGCAGCCGAGGCTGGGCATGCCCGAGCACGAACCCGAGCACGAGGACGGACGAGACGATGAACACCCTGGACGCGCTGGAGGCTGAGTCGCTGCGGGACGACATCCCGAGCTTCCGGCCAGGAGACACGGTCAAGGTGCATGTCCGCGTCATCGAAGGAAACCGCGAGCGCGTGCAGGTCTTCGAGGGCGTCGTGCTGGCTCGCCGCGGTGGTGGCATCCGCGAGACCTTCACGGTGCGCAAGGTCTCCTTCGGTGTCGGCGTGGAGCGCACCTTCCCGGTGCACTCGCCGAACATCGCCAAGATCGAGGTCGCCAAGCGCGGTGACGTCCGCCGGGCGAAGCTGTACTACCTGCGCAACCTGCGCGGCAAGGCGGCCAAGATCAAGGAGCGGCGCGAGGCCCCGTCGGCTTCCTGACGCGGGGTGTGCTCCTCCCGTAATCTGAGTGCGTGGTCAATCTGGCGCGTCGGGGGAGCCGCAACGCTCGAGCCGAGACGAAAATCCTCCGCGCCCAGAGCTACACGTTCAACGACCCCAGCTGGGGGCCGCGGCCGAAGCGCGGCGCGCACCGGATCCGCCGGCCGCCGCGCAAGCGGTCGTTCTGGAAAGAGCTGCCCCTGCTGGTGGCGATCGCGTTCGGGCTGACGTTTCTGATCCAGACGTTCATCGCCCGGCCGTACATGATTCCGTCCGGGTCGATGGAACGGACGCTGCACGGCTGCCCTGGCTGCACCCCGGACCGGGTGCTGGTCGACAAGCTCACCTACCGGTTCACCGATCCGCAGCCGGGCGACGTGGTGGTGTTCAAGGGCCCGGACCCGTGGGTGGAGGGCGACCCGGTGGAGGAGAGCACCGGGGTAGCCGGTTTCCTGCGCGAGCTGGGGTCGATGATCGGATTGGCCCCGCCGGACGAGCGGGACTTCGTCAAGCGGATCGTCGCGGTCGGCGGCCAGACCATCAGCTGTTGTGACGCGAAGAACCGCGTGGTGGTCGACGGCAAGCCGTTGGACGAGCCGTACCTCTACTTCGAACCGGGCCGCGGTCACCGCCAGCAGGAGTTCCCCGAGATCACCGTGCCGGAAGGCTCGGTGTTCGTCATGGGCGACAACCGGAACAACTCCAGCGACTCCCGCGTGCAGGGCGGCGGTGGCGTCAACGGGACGGTGCCGGTGGAGAACATCATCGGCAAGGCCCAGGTCATCGTGTGGCCGCCCGCGCGGTGGGGAGGTATCAGCGACTACAACCCGCAGTCGGGTGCGGGATGAGCGGCAGCGCGCGGCCCGCGCGGGCAGCGATCGTGCCCGGCTCGTGACTCCCGGCGAGTGGCACTTGTGGCTCCCGGCGAGTGGCACTTTGGCTTCCGGCGAGCGGCACCTTCCGCGCCGGCCTTCTGGGGTGGAACGTCGCCCCGGATGAGCATGATCACATCCGGTGCGGGATTGCCCGCGATCACCGATCGTGACCGTGGTGTCGCACGCGAGGGTGCCGTCCTACTCCCGTAATGTGGCGGTCGTGGATTATCACGGGTACGGCCCCGGCTTCCCCGGCCAGTCTCCGGAGGAACCGGAAGAGCAGCGCAAGGAGAAGAAGAAACGCTCGTTCTGGAAGGAACTGCCGATCCTGATCCTGGTCGCGATCGTGCTGACCTTCCTGATTCAGCAGTTCATCGCGCGGCCGTACATGATCCCGTCGGGGTCGATGGAGCTGACGCTGCACGGTTGCCCTGGGTGCACGCCGGACAAGGTGCTGGTGAACAAGATGGCGTACTGGTTCGGCGATCCCGAGCCCGGCGACGTGGTGGTGTTCCGCGGGCCGCCCGCGTGGGTCAACAACGTGCAGAGCAATCGCAGCGACGGCATCGTCGGCTTCTTCCAGGAGCTGGGGTCGATGATCGGGCTGGCGCCGCCGGACGACCGGGATTTCATCAAGCGCGTCATCGCGGTCGGCGGGCAGCGGGTACGGTGTTGCGACGAGCAGAACCGCATCGTGGTGGACGGCAAGCCGCTCGACGAGCCCTACCTGTACTTCCCGCCGGGCATGCAGCCCAAGCAGCAGGCGTTCGAAGAGTTCACGGTGCCGGAGGGGCACCTGTTCGTGCTGGGGGACAATCGCAACAACTCGAGCGACTCGCGTTTCCAGGGCGGCGGCGGAGTCCGTGGCACCGTACCGGTGGAGAACGTGATCGGCAAGGCGCAGTTCATCGTATGGCCGCCGGGACGATGGGGAGGCGTGAGCGACTACAACCCGCAAGGTGGCGAGTGATGGGGCGACACCGCAGGGCTCCGTGGTGGCCGGACCGGGCGTTGATCCGCCGGGACTCCGGCAAGTGGGCGCTGCAGCGTGCCCTCGACCGGCGCGGGCTCGGGCCGGTCGCCGGGGTGGACGAGGCGGGCCGCGGGGCATGCGCCGGGCCGCTGGTGGTCGCCGCCTGCGTGCTTCGTCACTCCGATGCGCGGAAGCTGCCCGAGCTCACCGACTCGAAGCTGCTGACGCCGGTGGCCAGGGAGCGGGTGTTCGAGCAGGTGAAGGAGCGCGCGGTCGCCTACGAGGTGGTGGTCGTCCCCACCCACGAGGTCGACCGCGACGGGGTGCACGCCGCGAACATCGCAGGCATGCGCCGGGCCATCGCGCGGCTGAACCCGCACCCGGGCTATGTGCTCATCGACGGGTTCCGGGTGCCCGGCTTGACGGCGCCCAGCGTCCCGGTGGTCAAGGGGGATCGGGCCGTGGCATGCGTCGCCGCGGCGTCGGTGCTGGCCAAGGTGACCAGGGACCGGATCATGATGGAGCTGCACGAGCGGTATCCGCAGTACGGCTTCGACGTGCACAAGGGGTACAACACAACGGAGCACTGCGCCGCGCTGACCGCCCACGGGCCGTGCGAGGAACATCGGTGGTCGTTCGCCAACGTGGCCATGGCGGGCATGCAGCACGGTATCGTCCCGCCCCGGCGGATCCAGCGCAGTGCGGCGTCGATCCGTAACGCAGCGTGCGCCTCCGAACCGCTGGGTGCCGCGATGTTCGAGGTGGGAGAGAATGGGAGCTTGGAGCTCGCCGAACAGCTAGGAGGAGCCGCAACCGGATGAGCGCGGAGGACCTCGAGAAGTACGAGACCGAGATGGAGCTGTCGCTCTATCGCGAGTATCGCGACATCGTCGGTCAGTTCACCTACGTGGTGGAGACCGAGCGACGGTTCTACCTGGCCAACTCGGTCGACGTGCAGGTGCGCGACGCCGCGGGAGAGGTCTACTTCGAGGTACGCATGTCGGACGCCTGGGTATGGGACATGTACCGTCCGGCCAGGTTCGTCAAGAACGTCCGGGTCATCACGTTCAAGGACGTCAACGTGGAGGAGCTGGAGAAGCCCGACCTGCGGCTGCCGGAGGACGGCGCCTTCCCGGCGTGAGCCGCCGGGCAGCGGCGACGTGCCGCGGGTGACGCTCGGGTGCGGCTTTTCCGGGAGCAGCTGGGCTCCGTCCTCGGCTTCGTCGAGTGCGAGCTCTTTCGCACCCAGTGCGTCTCTCTTCGGTGATCGGGCCGGGCTCGCCGTTACGACGTCACGTGCTCAATACCGCCGTCGTGGGTGAACTCGGATCATTGCGCTCGAGGCCGGGTGCGCTGCAGCGCTCAGTTCATGTGCTTCCGGCTGCACGGTACCGGTCGTAGTGCTCGGACGCCGTACGTTCACGTCGACCGTCTTGCACCTGTCCCGTGCTGGCGATCCACTTCGTCGGCATCGTGGTTGGCCGATATTTCCGACGGCGCAGTCGTGCCCGTCGTGGGGCTTCTGGTTCTGTGGTGCGAGACCTCTGCCTCCTGACAGGCGGCAACGCGGACTGTATGGGCCGTGTCGCTCGCCGTCAGCGTTGTTCACCGTCGCGCGTGATGCTCGCCGCCTCCCGAGCGCCAGCGTCGTCGTTTGAGTCTCGGCGGTGGCTGTCGCCTAGGGGCTCGAGATGGGTCTCGCCGGCGCACAACGTGGCTTCCGGGCCGTGGCCGGGCGGCCATGTCGTGAGCGGCCGACTCCGTCGCGCGCGGAGTGGTTCGCAAGGGTTCGGTTGTCCGCGTGCGTTGGGGTGCTGGTCGGCGGTCACGGTGCGGGTGGTTCGCAAGGGTCCGGTTGTCCGCGTGCGTTGGGGCGCCGGTCGGCGGACACCGTGTGAGTTGTCCACAAGCGTCCGGTTGTCCACAGCTGCGCTTCGGTGTGCTGTTCTCGCCGCGGGCTGACAAGCATCGTGGATGGCGATGTCAGCGAACCTGGGGGTTGCGGTGGGTCCAGTCCACGAACGTGTCGAGCGGCAGCGGGAGCTGGCCAGGCAGGGCGAGCGGCTGGCCGCGGAGTATCTCGAGCGGCGCGGGTGCACCCTGCTCGCGCGCAATTGGCGGTGCCGTGAGGGCGAGCTGGACATCGTCGGATACGACGGCACGAGCGTGATCGTCTGCGAGGTCAAGACGCGGTCGGGCCTGCGGTGCGGCGCTCCGGCCGAGTCCGTCACGTCGAGCAAGATCGCGCGCATCCGGCGCGCGGCCAGCAAGTGGTTGAGCACGTTCGGGGTGCCGCCGGTGCCGGTGCGGTTCGACGTGGTGGCGGTGATCCTCGCCCCGGGGCAACGGCCGCGGATCCGGCACATTCCGGGGGCGTTCTGATGCCGATCGCGCGTGCCTGGTCGATGGCCGTGGTCGGGCTGGAGGGCAGGCTGGTCGAGATCGAAGCGGACATCGGAGCCGGCCTGCCCGGCACGAAGGTGGTCGGGCTGCCCGACGCAGGCGTTCGCGAGGCGAAGGACAGGGTACGTTCGGCGATCCGCAACTCGGGCTTGCCGTGGCCGACCAGTCAGCTGACCCTCGGCTTGTCCCCCGCGAACCTGCCCAAGGAGGGATCGGCCTACGACGTGGGGATCGCCGTCGCGGTCCTGGCTGCGTGCGGGGTCGTGCCCAGGGAGAAGCTCGCAGCCACCGTGCTGATCGGTGAGCTGGCCTTGGACGGGCGGGTGCGCCCGGTGCGCGGCGTGCTGCCGATCTTGCTGGCTGCCCGCGCGCAAGGGATACGGACGGCAGTCGTGCCGGAAGCCTCGTTGGCGGAAGCGGCGCTGGTCGACGGGATCGAGGTGGGTGGGGCCGCGGACCTGGTCGATGTCGTCGAATGGCTGCGCGATCTTCGGCCGCTGTCCGCCCCTCCGGACGCGGCGGCAAGTCCTGGACAGCAGCAGCCGCCGCCCGATCTCGCCGACGTCGCTGGGCAGTCGGACGCGCGGTGGGCGCTGGAGGTCGCCGCTGCAGGGGGTCATCACGTGTTGCTGATCGGCCCACCAGGCGTCGGCAAGACGATGCTGGCGCGGCGGTTGCCGGGCTTGCTGCCACCGCTGTCGGACGAGGAGGCCCTGGAAGTTGCCGCGGTGCAGTCCATCGACGGCACGCTCGATCCGTCCGCGCCGCTGGTGCGGACGCCGCCACTGGTGGCGCCGCATCCGTCGACCTCGCTCGCAGGACTGATCGGTGGCGGATCCGGGCTGGCCATGCCCGGCGCGGTGAGCAAGGCCCATCGCGGCGTGCTCCTGCTCGACGAAGCCTGTGAGCTCGGCTCGCACCGGCTGGAGGCGCTTCGGACGACGCTGGAGGAAGGCGAGGTGCGCTTGGCGCGTGCCCGGGGAGTGGTGGTGTATCCGGCCCGTTTCCAGCTGGTGCTGGCAACCAACCCGTGTCCGTGTGCCCCGGCGCGTGAGGAGGATTGCACGTGTTCGCCGCACGCCCGTCGGCGCTACCTCGGGCGGCTGTCCGGCCCGTTGCTGGACCGCGTGGACATCCGCGTGCGGCTGCGGCCAGTGTCGGCTGCGGAGTGTTACAGCTCCGAGCGCCGGGAGACGTCGGCGGAGGTGCGGGAACGGGTGATCGCGGCGCGTGAGCGTGCTCGCGTCCGTTGGTCGGCCTACGGATGGCGCACCAATGCCGAGGTGCCCGGCCCCAAGCTGCGCAAGGAGTTCGCTCTGCCAAGCGAAGCGACCGAGCTGTTGCGGCGGGCCCTCGCCAGGGGCCGGCTCACCGCCCGGGGTGCGGATCGGTGCCTGCGATTGGCGTGGACGCTGGCTGATCTGGCCGGCCTGGAGGTACCGACGAGCACCGAAGTCGCCATGGCGATGGATTTCCGCGAGAGGGTGCCGGGGTGAGGACGACTGTGGGTGCCGACATGAGGGTGACGGAGGAGCGCCTGGCGCGGGCCTACCTGCTGCGTGTCGCCGAGCCACCTGCGCCGGCGCTGGCCGCGTTCGCCGCCACGCACGGTCCGGTCGAAGCGGCCGAACGCGTGCGGCGACGCGACGTGCCCTCGACCGTGGCCAGGGAGACGGAAGCGCGGGCGCACTTGACGGTCAGCTCGGCCGACATCGAGCGAGCCGCCGCGGAGCAGGGCGCTCGGCTCATCACGCCCGAGGACGACGAGTGGCCCGAGTGGCCGCTGTTGTCGCTCACAGTGGCCGGCTCCCGCGGGGTCAGGGGAATGAGCGCGCCCATCGCGTTGTGGGCTCGTGGCAGGGGAAGCCTCGATCAAGCCGTCGGTCGTGCCGTGACCATGGTCGGTTCCCGCGCGTCCAGCGGATACGGGGAGCACATCGCGTCCGAATGGGCCTACGAGCTGGTTGGCGAGGGTGTCGCAGTGTTCTCCGGAGCGGCCTACGGCATCGACGCGGCGGCGCATCGCGGAGCTTTGGCCGGCGGGGGCACGACCGTCGCCGTGCTCGGCTGCGCGCTGGATGTCGGCTATCCCGCAGGCCAGGTCCGCCTTCTGGAGAAGATCGCCGAGCGCGGTCTCGTACTCAGTGAGTACCCGCCGGGTACGCCGCCCGCGCGGCACCGCTTCCTGGTCCGCAACCGGTTGCTGGCCGCGCTGAGCGCGGCGACGGTGGTGGTCGAAGCCGGGCTGCGCAGCGGTGCGCGGAACACGGCCAACACGGCTCGGCTGCTCGGACGGCCGGTCATGGCCGTGCCCGGCCCGCTCACGTCGGCCACCTCGGCGGGCTGCCACGACCTGATCCGGCACGAGCACGCCACCTTGGTCACGTCCTCCGCGGAAGTGCTGGAGGTGGTGGGGATGCTGGGAGCTGACCTCGCCGACCAAGCGGAGCCACCTGGCAGGGCGACGGACCAGCTGAGCGGGGACACGCTCCGGGTCCATGAAGCGCTGTCCCGGACACCGAAGTCCGTGGAGCAGGTCGCTGTGGACGCAGGCGTCGCCGAGCGGACGGTCCGGGCTGTACTCCCCGAGCTGGAGATCGACGGTTTTTGCGAGCGGACGGAGTCCGGCTGGCGGCTGGCGACCGCTCGGGGCGATCCCAAGGACCAGCCGGTGAGGCGTGAGAGCACTTCCGGACCGTCTGCCGGGACCCGCGTTCACTCCTGGTGTTGACGGTGTGCGCGCCGACGCCCACCGCGGCAGCCCGCGCTGCGGTCGCGAATCGTTGTGGCCGCTCCGGCGTCGGCTGGGTTTCGTCGCGGTCGTTGGTGTGCCGGGTGCGGGTGGTTGTGGCGGGTTCGGTGCGGGCTGGTTTGAGTTGCGGTCGTTGGTGTGCTGGGTGCGGGGAGCACGAGCTTCGTCGCTCGTCATGCGAGCTGGGCGGGGGAGGCTGTGGTGGGTTGGTCGGTGTGCCGTAGCTGGGCGGGGGAAGCTACGGTGCGTTGGTCAGCGCGGCTGCGGTGACCATCTGGTGCCCGTTCGCGCCGATAGGTCGGGTTGCGGGCAATCACTCGTTTGGGTGTCGGCAGTCGCGGCGTGGCTGGCAGGGCGCGACACGAAGATCGCGATGCTTGACGCCCGGCGGTGCTTCCCTCAGGTTGATCCCATGGGGAGCATGTCCCCGGCTGCGAAGCCGCACCTGAAGCAAGCGCGTGATGCGCTGCCCGCCACGTGCGGCCGGATCGTGGCCGAGTTCGAGCAATATCTCCGTGCCGAGCGTGGGATGTCGCGCCATACGGTCCGGGCGTACGTCGGGGACGTCGTGTCGCTCGTGGCTCATTTGCACGGCATCGACCTTTCTTCCGCGTTGGCAACGGACGACGGCTTCGAACAGGAGTCGAGCAGTGCTGGTCGCGGAGACGTCGAAGAGACACGCGGAGAAAGCCAGGCTTCCCCGCCCGGCGCAGAAAATGAAGGCCAGGCTTCTCCGCCCGGCGCACATGCGCCTGGTCCCGAGATGACGGCGTCCGACGTCGGATCTGCCAACTCGACGAGCAACGCGGCGGAGCCGCACATCAGATCGTTGGATTCCGAGGTCAGGGCGACACCATTCGGAATCACGCCGGCGAGAACCGAAACAGGGTCGCCGGAATCCCGTGTCGGGCCAGCGGGCTCCGATGGCGGGTCGCCGGAATCCGGTATCGGGTCGACAAGGGGCGGTATCGGGTCGACGGGGTCCGAGACGACGTCTGCGGGGGCTGGCACCGGGTCGGTGACTCGCGCGGCCAAGCCCTCCGGTGTCGGGCTGGCGGGGGCCGGTGTCGGGTCGGAGGCTCGCGCGGCCAAGCCCGCCGGCGTCGGGAGGTCGGCGGAGTCCGAGATCGGGTCGGCGCGGCCCGGTGACGACGCCGGCATCGAAGGCCTCGACATTCACGAACTGCGCGGCTGGCTCTCCCATCTGCGCACATCGGGGGCCGCGCGGACCACCTTGGCCAGGAAAGCCGCTTCGGTCAGGGCATTCACGGCATGGGCGACTCGGCGGGGTTATCTCGACGTCGACCCGGGCGAACGGCTCGAGGCACCGCGACCGCACCGCACGCTGCCGGCCGTGCTGAGCCAGGACCAGGCCGCCGACCTGATGCGGGCATCGGCGCTGGGCGCCGAGCAAGACGATCCGGTCGCGCTGCGTGATCACGCGATGCTGGAGCTGCTGTACGCCACCGGTATCCGCGTGGCCGAGTTGTGCAGCCTGAACATCGGCCAGGTCGACTTCGCCAACCGGTTGCTGCGGGTCATCGGCAAGGGCGACAAGGAGCGAGTCGTGCCGTTCGGGCAGCCGGCGGCCGAGGCCTTACGCGCGTGGTTGGACCGTGGCCGCCCAGCACTTGCGCCAAGCGAATCCAGTCACGACGATGCTCCCGTGTTCCTCGGGGTGCGCGGTCGCCGGATCGACCAGCGAACGGTGCGCAAGGTCGTGCGCGAAGCCACCTCGGCGGTCCCTGGCGCGGCACACATCGGGCCGCACGGCCTGCGGCACACCGCGGCGACTCACCTGTTGGATGGGGGTGCGGACCTTCGCAGCGTTCAGGAGTTACTTGGTCACGCTACGCTAGCGACCACCCAGCTCTACACCCATGTCACCGTTGACCGGCTGAAGGCGATACATGACCGAACGCATCCCAGGGCCAGGTGAGCGGTCCCGCGTCGCGGCGGCTCGCTCGGCCGTGGATTCCGATGCCGCTCCGAACCCCGAATCGCGCGACGTTCCCGGGCAGCTTCGCGACGACGTTCCGGCGCAAGTGCGTGCCGCGGCTGTCTCGCAGGACGACGGCGAAGTCCAGTCCGAGGAAGCCATCGACGCGCTGTGGCGTCAGTTCGTCGAGAATCCGACGCGGAGCCTGCGCGATCGCCTTCTGCTGCATTACGCGCCCCTGGTCAAATACGTGGCGGGCAAAGTGGGCACCGGGCTCCCTGCCCACATCGACACCGGTGACCTCATCGGATCGGGGATCTTCGGGCTGGTCGACGCGATCGAGAAGTTCGACCCCAGCCGTGGCTGGAAGTTCGAGACCTACGCGATGCAGCGCATCCGCGGTGCGATCCTCGACGACCTCCGGTCCCAGGACTGGGTGCCGCGCGCGGTGCGCAGCCGGGCCCGCGAAGTGGAACGAGCGATCGAACGGCTCAATGCCAGGCTCAACCGCACGCCGACCGACGAGGAGCTTGCCCGCGAGCTGGACATCACCGTCGACGAGCTGCGCGACCTCTACGGGCAGCTGCGGCTGACCAGCGTGGTCGCCCTCGAGGAACTTCTCTCACCCGGCCGTGAATCGGCCTCCCTGGTCGAGGCACTGCAGGACGAGGACGCGCCGGACCCGGTGTCCGTACTGGTCGACCGGGACAACCGGCGCCAGCTGGCCGACGCGATCGCCCAACTCCCCGAGCGCGACCGCACCATCGTGAGCCTCTACTACTTCGAAAGCCTCACGTTGGCGGAGATCGGCAAGGTGCTCGGCGTCACCGAATCACGGGTCAGCCAGCTGCACACCCGCGCGGTCCTGCGGCTGCGCGCCAAGCTCACCGAGCAGGCGTCCGTCTAGCCGCCTTCCCGGGACTGCCCCTCAGTCATCCGCGTCGCGTGGCCAGGGTTTGAGGCGGATCACCGACTGCGATCTCAGCAACTCGAGGGGATCGAGGTATTCCGGAGGCTTGTCCCGGCGAGCGCCCCAGTGAAGGCATACTCCGGGGCATCCTCGGTGGCTGGCCACCACTGTGCCGATGCGCTGACCCGCGTACACCTGATCGCCCGCGCTGACCTCCGGTCGTACGGGTTCGTACGTCGTGCGTATCGCGTCGTGGTCGATGGAGATGACGCCCCGGCCTGCCACCTGACCGGCGAAGACCACCACTCCTGCGCCGGCTGCAAGCACTGGTTGACCGATGCTCGCACCAAGATCGACCCCGCGATGACCAGCACCGTAGGGCGATTCGGGCGGGTCGAAACCGCGAACGACCGGTGGTGGGGGATGCAGCGGCCACACGAATCGTCCTTCGGCCGCAGACCGGACAGACCTGCGCGGGTCATGCGGGCTCACGACAGCCGACCTGGGCGGATCGTTGGTGCGGTCGGGATGGCCTGGTCCTGCGCCACCGTCCGGGGTCGCCGCGGTGCCCGCTGCAAGCATGGTCGTCCCCGGCGAGGCACTGGCTGCGCCAGCCGCGAACGACACCTCTCCAGCGAGGCGTTCGGCGCTGGGCCCCGCGCCCTCGCCGAGGTCGGTCGGCGATCGGGTGGTTTCGCCGACGGCAAGGGGTAGCCGAACAGCTTCGACGGATCCGGCGCCCGGCCGTGCGGTTTCGGCAAGTGCCACGGGCGGGCCGATGGCATCGGCGAAGCTCAGCGTCGCGGGGCCGGCCAGCGCCAATGCTGTGCCGAGGAGCAAGAACGCGGGCAGCATCGGGCGGCCACACCGGCTGGTGCATCCCGCGGCGCCACGCCGCGCGAAAGAGGCGGAAGAGTTCGTCATGCAGCGAGGATCGCCTGATGCTGCTGTCGACATCAGGATGTTCTCGGCTGCCCTGTGGACAACTTCGTGCTGTGGACAACTTCCCGACCAGCCCCCCGGGGCCGTCCGGCCAGGATCCGGCGGCGCTTCCGTGCCATCCTGATCTCCTCGTCCGTCCGGGCCGGGCCGGGCCGCCCGGACGGTGATGTCCGGCTGGCCGTTCGCCGGTCGGCGGAGCCCTGGCGCGCCGGTTTCGGGGTGTGCGGTCGGCTGCGGCGCGCTCTCGCGTGTCAGCTGCAGCCGAAGCCCGGTCAGTGCTGGTCGACTGCGTTGCTGGTGCCGGTGATCACCCGGCGTGGGGAGCGCGCGGTCGTGACGTTCGGCCAGCTCGGACGGCTTCCGGGGCGCCCGGTACACTGCAACAGGCGGCTCGCTGTGCGAGCTGACTTCGCGTGCGCGTGCACTGCCAGCACATGGCAACGGTGCTCTGCGGTCCCCGCCTCCGACGGTGGGGTCAGGGTGCCGGCACCGCACCAGGGCTGCCGTCCACCCGGGCGGCGGCGACAACCGACCCAGAGGGCCGGGCGTGCTTCGCCGGCCCCGCGAGCGAAAAGAAGGTGCATTCCGGCCATGGCCGTCGTCACCATGAAGCAGCTGCTGGACTCTGGTGTCCACTTCGGCCACCAGACCCGCCGTTGGAACCCGAAGATGAAGCGCTACATCTTCACGGAGCGCAACGGCATCTACATCATCGACCTCCAGCAGACGCTGTCCTACATCGACAAGGCGTTCGAGTTCGTCAAGCAGACCGTCGCGCGTGGCGGGACGATTCTGTTCGTCGGCACCAAGAAGCAGGCGCAGGAGGCCATCGCCAACGAGGCGCGGCGGGTCGGCATGCCGTACGTCAACCAGCGCTGGCTGGGTGGCATGCTCACCAACTTCCAGACCGTCCACAAGCGGCTGCAGCGGCTCAAGGAGCTCGAGTCCATGGAGCAGACGGGCGGCTTCCAGGGTCTGACCAAGAAGGAGATCCTGATGCTGACCCGGGAGAAGGACAAGCTGGAGCGCACGCTCGGCGGTATCCGGGACATGTCCAAGGTGCCGAGCGCGGTGTGGATCGTCGACACCAAGAAGGAGCACATCGCCGTCAGCGAGGCACGCAAGCTCAACATCCCGGTCGTGGCGATCCTGGACACCAACTGCGACCCGGACGAGGTCGACTACCCGATTCCGGGCAACGACGACGCGATCCGGTCGGCTTCGCTGCTGACCAAGGTGATCGCCGAGGCGGTTGCGGCAGGGCTGCTGGCCAGGGCGGGCGCGCGCAACGGCGCGGCCGAAGGTGACGACAAGCCCGAGGTGGCAAGCGACGAGCCGCTCGCGGAGTGGGAGCAGGAGCTGCTCACCAGCGACAAGCCCAGCGAGACCGCTGCCAGCACCAACTGACCGACAGCCACGAGAGGGACACACGGACACATGGCGAACTACACCGCGGCGGACGTCAAGCGCCTCCGCGAGCTGACCGGCGCCGGCATGATGAACTGCAAGAAGGCGCTGGAGGAGAGCGACGGCGACTTCGACAAGGCCGTCGAGTACCTGCGCATCAAGGGCGCCAAGGACGTCGGCAAGCGTGCCGAGCGCGCCACCGCCGAGGGCCTGGTCGCGGGCAACGGCGGCGCGCTCATCGAACTGAACTCCGAGACGGACTTCGTCGCCAAGAGCGAGGAGTTCGTCGCGCTCGCCGACAAGATCGTCGAGGTCGTCAAGGCCACCAAGGCCAACGACGTGGAGACGGTCAAGGCGGCCGAGCTGGACGGCGGCACGGTCGAGTCGGCCATCCAGGCGCTGTCGGCCAAGATCGGTGAGAAGCTCGAGCTGCGCCGGGTGGCGTTCTTCGAGGGCAAGACCGAGACGTACCTGCACCGGCGCGGTGCCGGCCTGCCGCCGGCCGTCGGTGTGCTCGTCGAGTACACCGGCGACGACGCCGAGGCCGCGCGCGGTGCTGCGATGCAGGTGGCGGCGCTGAAGGCCCGGTACCTGACCCGTGAGGACGTTCCGGCGGAGATCGTCGAGAAGGAGAAGGCGATCGCCGAGAAGACCGCCATCGAGGAGGGCAAGCCCGAGCGGGCGCTGCCCAAGATCGTCGAGGGCAAGGTCAACGCCTTCTACAAGGACAACGTGCTGCTGGAGCAGCCGTCGGTGACCGACAACAAGAAGACCGTCAAGCAGCTGCTCGACGCCGCGGGGGTGACCGTCAACCGGTTCGTCCGGTTCGAGGTCGGCCAGCCGTGACGTCAGGGCTGCGAGGCAAGTGAGTGACGCCTGTGCCCCGTCCCGACTCCTCGGGGCGGGGCACAAATGCGGTAGGAGGCGGTGTGGGCACTGACGGACGGGGCACGAGCGCACGAGGCTACCGCCGGGTGCTGCTCAAACTCGGCGGCGAGATGTTCGGCGGCGGCAAGGTGGGCGTGGACCCCGACGTCGTCCACACCGTCGCCAGGCAGATCGCCGAGGTGGTGCGCAGCGGCACCCAAGTGGCCGTGGTGATCGGCGGTGGGAACTTCTTCCGCGGCGCCGAGCTGCAGCAGCGCGGCATGGACCGCGACCGAGCCGACTACATGGGCATGCTGGGCACCGTGATGAACTGCCTGGCACTGCAGGACTTCCTGGAGAAGGAAGGCATCCCGACCAGGGTGCAGACCGCCATCACGATGGGCCAGGTCGCCGAGCCGTACATTCCTCGGCGCGCCGAGCGGCACCTGGAGAAGGGCCGTGTCGTGATCTTCGGTGGTGGTGCGGGCCTGCCGTACTTCTCCACCGACACCACGGCGGCGCAGCGGGCGCTGGAGATCGGCTGCGAGGTGGTGCTGATGGCCAAGGCCGTCGACGGCATCTACTCGTCCGACCCGCGCAAGGACCCCGATGCCACCATGTACACGACCATCACGCACGCGGAAGTGCTGGAGAAGGGCCTGAAGGTGGCCGACTCGACGGCCTTCTCGTTGTGCATGGACAACAACATGCCGATCATCGTGTTCAACTTGTTGGTCGAGGGGAACATCGCCCGCGCCGTGCGTGGTGAGAGGATCGGCACGCTGGTCGCTACCCCGGCCAGCCGCGAGCAGCTGGACTAATAAGGAGTCACCGTGATCGACGAGACCCTCCTCGAAGCAGAGGAGAAGATGGAAAAGGCCGTAGAGGTCGCCAAGGAAGACTTGACGTCGGTCCGCACGGGGCGCGCCGCGCCATCCATGTTCGCGCGCATCACGGTGGACTACTACGGGGCGCCGACGCCGCTGAACCAGTTGGCCAGCATCACCGTTCCCGAGGCTCGGATGGCGGTGGTCAAGCCGTACGACGCTTCCCAGCTGGAAGCGATCGAGAAGGCCATCCGGGAATCCGATCTCGGTGTCAACCCCACCAATGACGGCACGATCATCCGCGTGGTGTTCCCGCAGCTCACCGAGGAGCGCAGGCGCGAGATGGTGAAGGTCGCCCGCAGCAAGGGGGAGGACGCCAAGATCGTCGTGCGTAATCTGCGGCGTAAGGCCAAGGAAGAGCTGGAGCGGCTGAAGAAGGACGGCGAGGTCGGCGAGGACGACGTCTACCAAGCCGAGAAGCAGCTGCAGACGTTGACCGACCAGTACGTCAAGCAGATCGACGACCTGGTCAAGAACAAGGAAGCCGAGCTGCTCGAGGTCTGAGGTGCCTCGACAGCCGTTGGATTCCGAGCGCTCGGCTCGCGTGACTGACGTGAACGACTCCGCACAGGAGTCAGGTGGGTCGAAGCCGTCGCGTGCCGGACGGAACCTGCCGGCCGCGATCGGCGTCGGCGTGCTGCTCGGCGCGGCGATCCTGGTGTCGCTGCTGGTCGAACGCCGTCTGTTCATCGGCATCGTGTCGCTGGCGATGCTGGTCGGCAGCTGGGAGTTCAGCCAGGCGCTGCGGTCGGCAGCAGGCGTGCGGGTGCAGATCGTGCCGGTGCTCGTCGGTGGTCAGGCCATCGTCTGGCTCGCCTGGCCGTTCGGGACGACTGGCATCGCGGTGTCCCTGGTGTTCACCGTGCTTGCGTGCTTGCTCTGGCGACTGCCGCGCGGCACGGACGGATACCTGCGTGACGCCGGTGCGTCGGTGCTGGCGGTCGCGTACTTGCCGCTGTGCGGTGCATTCGCCGTGCTCCTGCTGCTGCCGGAGGACGGCGCCTACCGCATCATCACCTTCATGCTCGGGGTGGTGGCCTCCGACGTCGGCGGCTACGCGGCCGGTGTCCTCAAGGGCAGGCACCCGATGGCGCCGTCGATCAGCCCGAAGAAGAGCTGGGAAGGATTCGCCGGCTCGCTCGTCTCCGGTGTCGGGGTCGGCATGCTGACCATGCCCCTGCTGCTGGACGGGCACGTCTGGCAGGGGGCGCTGTTCGGCGCGGCGATGGTGCTCACCGCGACGGTCGGCGACCTGGTCGAATCGGTGATGAAGCGGGACCTGGGCATCAAGGACATGGGCACGCTGCTGCCCGGCCACGGTGGGCTGATGGACCGGCTGGATTCTATGCTGCCGTCCGCCGTGGTGGCGTGGGCGCTGCTGGCGTTGTTCCTGCCCGCACAATGACGAAGCACCCCTTGGCCGATGGGCGCGGCCAAGGGGTGCGATCACTCGTCTTCGGTGGAGACGTCGTCGTCCACCTCGGCGAGCATGTTGTACAGCTCGCTACGTAACTTGTTGATCATGGTCACGGCTTTGGACTGCTGCTCCGGCGTGCCGACCGTGGTGATCTGGAACAGCGCGCCGCGCAGGGCGGCAACTGCTTGACGCAGCGCGACCTCGTTGGGCTCCACGTCGTCGGCGATCTGCTTCCACGGCGGCTCGCCGAGGTTCTCGGCAGCCTGCTTGCCCTCCTCGGTCAGCTCGAACAGGCGCTTGCCGCCCTCGCCGCCGACATTGGCGATCAAGCCCTCGTCGGTGAGCAGCTGCAACGTCGGGTAGACCGATCCGGGGCTCGGTTTCCAGAACCCCCCGGTGCGCTCGGCGATCTCGCTGATCATTTCGTAGCCGTGCATCGGGGACTCGGCTTCCGCCAGCAGAGCCAGGATGGCCGCCCGCACGTCGCCACGCCTGCCGCGGCCGCGCGCACCGCGGCCACGACGGGGCCCCCTACCGGGGAAGGGCGGGCCCAGAGGGTCGCCAAACGGTCCGCCAGGTCCGAAAGGCCCTCCGAAAGACCTCAGCCGCCAGGCGAGCGGATGGTCTCGATGCGGTGGGCGGTGGTGGTGATGAGGATGTCCGCTCATGGGATTGCTCCTTCCTGTGTTCGATACTTAACGATATATCGGAACAGATCGAGATGCAACATCGAGCTGTCGTGGGCCGCGGGCGGGGTCCGTCTGTGCTGGTCAGCGCGCCCATGGGACACTGGGGGACGTGCCTTCTCCGCTGCCCCTGGTTTTCGACGCGCCCAAGCGCGGTTTGCCGCCGCGCCATCTGGCCGACTTGTCGCTGGACGAGCGCAAGGAGGCGGTGGTGTCGCTGGGGGAGAAGGCTTTCCGTGCCAAACAGCTGTCTCACCACTACTTCGCGCGGTTGAGCGTCGATCCGGCGCAGATGACCGACATCCCGGCCTCCGCACGGGAGCGCCTGACCGCCGCGCTGATGCCGCAGCTGCTCACCGAAGTTCGGTCGGTGGCGTGTGACCATGGCATGACGCGCAAGACGCTGTGGCGAGCGCACGACGGGACGCTGATCGAGAGCGTGCTGATGCGCTACCCGGACCGGGCGACCCTGTGCATCTCCAGCCAGGCCGGGTGCGGGATGGCGTGCCCGTTTTGTGCCACCGGTCAGGGCGGACTGCAGCGCAACCTGTCCACCGCGGAGATCGTCGACCAGGTTCGCTCGGCCGCGGCGGTGATGCGGGACGGGCTGCTTCCTGGGCCGGACGGCAAGCCGTCGCCCGGCAGGCTGTCCAACATCGTGTTCATGGGGATGGGGGAGCCGTTGGCCAACTACCGCCGGGTGGTGGCCGCGGTACGGCGCATCACTGAACCGGCGCCGTCGGGGCTGGGGATCTCCCAGCGGTCGGTGACGGTTTCGACCGTGGGGTTGGCGCCGGCCATCCGCAAGCTGGCCGACGAGGGACTGCAGGTCCGTCTGGCGGTGTCGTTGCACACCCCCGATGACGAGCTGCGTGACACGCTCGTCCCGGTGAACAATCGGTGGCCGATCGACGAGGTGCTGCGGGCTGCGCGGTACTACATCGAGCGCACGTCGCGGCGGGTCAGCATCGAGTACGCGCTCATTCGGGGCGTGAACGACCAGCCGTGGCGGGCCGACCTGCTGGCGAAGCGCCTGCGGGAGCATCTGGGCCACCTGGTGCACGTCAACGTCATCCCGCTCAATCCCACGCCGGGCTCGAAGTGGGACGCTTCGCCCAAGGAAGTCGAACGGGAATTCGTGCGCAGGGTCAACGCAGGTGGCGTGAACTGCACCGTTCGTGACACGCGTGGCCAGGAGATCGCTGCGGCTTGCGGGCAGCTCGCTGCCGAGCAGAACTGAAACCGGTCAGCAGAGCGGCGCTGTGGCGTGGGTCCGGAACGCGGGCGGTCCCACACTGTTGATCGACAGCCCTGTGCTCGCTGTACCCGACGGAGCCCATTCCGTCGTACTCGAGGCTGTGGAGGCAAGTGGGGCACGGTCGACAGGAGGGCTCATGGGCCCCGTCTGTCGGCATGGGGAGTTCTTGCCGGTGCTGTGGCGGCGCGACTGGGCCGCTCGTGACGTCAGTGCTGAGGGTGCGGCCGCATCGATTCTGCTGACAGCAGAACGGCGTCTCGGCCGTCCTGGGGAGTGTCAGGATGATCGCATGACCGAAGCGCGCATCAACCCTCCGTTGTCGCCGGTGCCGGAACATGGCGAGTCCGCTGCGCTGTGGCGTGAGCGGCTCGGCGAGACGCTGCGCGCTGTGCGAATCGGCCGCCGGGCGCGCTTGGTCGACGTCGCAGAGCGTGCCGGTATCTCACCGCAATACCTGTCCGAGATCGAGCGGGGGCGGAAGGAGCCCTCGAGCGAAATGATCGCTGCTGTGGTCGGGGCCCTGGGGGTGGACTTGGATCAGGTGCTCGAGGCCGTGCTCGAGCGCGCCGGCCGACGGAGTCGATCGGACAGCCGGGCCGAGGCGTTGAGGCGCCCGGCAACCGGGCAGGACGGCCGGGTGGCGGTGCTGCGGCGGGCGGTGCGTGCGCGACCAGCTGGTCGCTTCGGGGGTGCGCGGCCATCGATGACGACGCCGCCGATGACGCGTACTGCCGGGCCGATGGTCATGGCCATGGCCGCGTGAGTCGAGCGGACGACGACGGCGGCGGGACCGGGCAGCCAGGTCAGGGGAAAGCCAGCGCCCGGCGCGTGCGTGGAAGTGGGCGGGCAAATGCCACCGGCGGCGAGAACGGCGCAACAAGTGGCCGCCGTGGGCAGCCGCCGTTGCCCACGGCGGCGTCGCCGTCCCGTGACCGCGGTTTCCAAGCGAGCAGCCGCCGTCGGTTGTGGCCGACGGCGCCGGCAGGGGCGGCCGTCGACGGTGGCCGACGGTGTCGGCAGAGGCCAGCGGTGTCGGAAGGTCACGCCGCCGGGATTGCTGACCGTACAGCGGACCGCGCCATCGAAGCTGGTGTCGAGGCGTAGCGAAGGCTGCCACTGTTGGAGCGACGTGGCGTTGCAGGAGCCGGTGGTCGCCGACGGGCCGTCGCAGGACTAGGTGGTCGCCGATGAGTCCGTCATGCAGGGCTGGTGGCCGCTGATGGACCCGTTGCGTGCCCTTGTGGCTGCTGATGGACCCGTGTGCGGAGCTGGTGGCTGCTGCTGAGCCCGCCGCGCAGAGTCGGGGGCCGCAGACAGGGCCCCTCGCAGAGCTGTCGCTGACGGACCTCTCGCAGGGCTGTCGCTGACGGACCTCTCGCAGGGCTGTCGCCGATGGGGATCCCGTTACGCGCAGCTGGTTGCCGGTGGGCCCGCCATACAGAGCCATGTGACTGTGGACGGGATCCTCGCTGAGCGGGTGGCCGCCGACAGGGCCGCCGCAGAGTCGGCGGTTGCCGAGGGTGATGCCGCGGCGCCAGTGGCCGCCGACGGGCCCCTTGCAAGGCCGTCGCCGATGGGGCGTCGCAGAGCTGGGCGCGCCGGATGCGGCGTCGCAGGAGCCGGCAGCCGAGGCCAGCCGGTGCCCTCGTGGCCATGTCACGGTCGGTGGGTCAGCACCACGTCGGCCAGCCCGTACTCGACGGCCCCGGCGGCGTCGAAGACCCGGTCGCGATCGGTGTCGTGCCTCAGCTGCTCCACCGAGCGCCCGGTGTGCTCGCTCAGGATGGCCTCGAACTGCGCGCGCACCCGCACCACTTCGTCGGCCTGCAGGATGAGGTCCGGTATGGAGCCGCGCCCCTGGACCGCGGGCTGGTGCAGCACGACCCGCGAGTGGGGCAGGACCGCCCGATGTCCCGCAGCGCCGCCTGCCAGCAGTACCGCCCCGGCGGCGACCGCCTGCCCGACGCAGGTCGTGTGGACCGGCGCCTTGATGTAGGTCATGGTGTCGTAGATCGCCAGCATGGCCGATGGATCGCCGCCCTCGCAGTTGATGTAGAGGTCGATGCTCGCCTCCGGCGACTCCGACTCCAGGTGCAGCAGCTGGGCGATCAACGTGTTCGCCACCCCGGAATCGATCGGCGTCCCCAAATACACCACCCGCTCGGTCAGCAGGTGCGAGTAGACATCCATGATGCGTTCGGTGCCCGCGTTGCGGGTGATGACGTTCGGGATCGGGTAGCTGCTCATCAGTCCGCCACCATCCCGAACCGTGCGCGCCGCAGCGGGCCTTCGAGCTGGGCGAAATCGTCGACGATGTGATCGATGAACCCGTACTCGATCGCCTGTTGCGCGGTGAACCACCTGTCGTGCAGCGAGTCGGTGAAGATCCGCTCGACGTCCTGCCCGGTGTCCTCGGCGATGAGCCCGAGTACCGTGTCCCGCGTGTGACGCAGGTCGTCCGCCTGCACCTCCACCTCGACCGCTGAGCCTCCGATGCCTGCGGAACCCTGGTGCATCAGAATCCTGGCGTGCGGCAGCGCGTACCGCTTGCCCTTGGTCCCAGCCGACAACAGGAACTGACCCGCACTGCACGCCAGGCCGAGCGCCACCGTGGTGACATCGCACGGCACCAGCTTCATCACGTCCCGGATCGCGAGCATCGACGGCACCGAGCCGCCGGGCGAATGAATCCACAACGCGATGTCCTTGCCCGGGTCCTGGGCCGCGAGCAGCAGTATCTGGGTGATCAGCGCCGTGCCGTTGTCGTCGTCCAGCGGGCCGTCGAGGACCAGCACGCGCTGGCTCCGCAGGTCTTCGCGCATGCGCTTGTCGAAGATCCGCGTGCTTTCGTCGTTGCTCATACCTCGATCGTCCGGGGAGGGGACCTTCCCGCGCCGCTCGATCTGCTGTGGGCTGCTTCGCTGTGAGCAGAGCGCCTGCCGCGATCCGTTCGCCACGGCCGGGTGCCGGCGACCGCCACTGTTCGGGCAGCGGGTCCTGCACTGGTCTCATCCGGCTGCACGTGCAGTGGCGCCGGGTAGCGACTCTTTGCGGCTGCGTCGAGTGGTGACTCTTTGCAATGGCGCTGAACAGTGGCTGCGTGCAATGGCGCTGAACAGTGGCTGCGTGCGATGACGCCGGGCTGAGGCCCTTTGCGGCAGTGCCGGGCAGTGACCCTTCATAGTGGTGCCGGACGCCGATTCTGCGGCGGGCGGTAGCGGCCGGGCAGCGGCTTCGGTGATGGCTTGCAGTGGCTTCGGGCAGCGACCCGTGCAGTGGCTTCCGGTGGCAGCATGGGGTCCCGACGGCAACTCGGCACGCCCTCACCGGGGCTTTCGCCAGCAGTGTTGTGGCAACGGCCTCTGCCAGGGGCTTCATGACGGCGGTTGGTGTGAGCGGCTTGTGCGCGAACGGCTTGCTGGAAGCCATCTCAGCGGCCCGTCCGTAGCACGTGTGTCAACCGCCGTGTGGCGGGGAAGTCACCGGTGATGGGCGGCAAGGTCAAGGGCTCGCCAGGTGCCCACGAAGTGATGACGGCCACCGCGACACGTGGCGCGTCTTCGTCTAAGGTAAGGCTCAGCTAAGCCAAGTTAGGTGAGGCTAATCGATGGAGGTCACGTGACGGTACAAACGGTCCGGCGAGCCGCGGAGCGGGAGGCGCTGGCCATGCCGGCCGTTGTGGTCTCGACCACCAGGCTCACCGACCACATGGTCCGCATCAGGCTGTACGCCGACGACGTCGAGAAGTTCGACTACGCGGGGCCGGACCAGCTGGTGCGGCTGTTCGTCCCGCCTCGTCCCGATGCGGAGCTGCATCTGCCGATCAGTGCCCGCTGGTGGCCCGAGGTGTGCGCGATGCCGGAGAGCATCCGCCCGATCGTGCGCAACTACACAGTGCGATCCGTCGACGTGGCCGCCGGGGAGCTGGACATCGACTTCGTGCTGCACGGGGACGACGGCCCGGCGTCGGCTTGGGCCCGTCGCGCCGTCCCTGGCGACAAGATCGGCATCCTCTTCGACGGGGCACGGTTCGATCCACCGCCCACCACGCGACGCATGCTGCTTGTCGGCGACGAGACGGCGCTTCCCGCCATCAGTGCCGCACTCGAGCAGCTGGACGCGTCGATCGAAGTACTGGCGCTGCTCGAGGTCGAGGATGCCGGTGCAGAACTCGAGCTTGCCCACCCGCCCGGCGCCGACATCCGCTGGCTGCACCGTGCGCCGGCCGGAGCCGCCCGTGGTGCCCTGGTGCTCGCCGAACTGCGCGCGGCCCGGCTGGAACCGCGGCACTGCTACGCGTGGGTGGCCGGCGAGTCGAGTCTGGCCACTTCCGTGCGCAGGCATCTGGTCAATGAGCGTGGCTTCGGCAAGGAGCAGGTGTACTTCTGCGGTTACTGGCGGCAGCACTGACACGCCTGGCCTGGTCCGATCGCGCTGCATGGGAGAACGCTCCGACGGCGCTGCATGCCGGGCTGGGCATGCCGCAGCAGACAAGTGCAGAACAAGGGGACGGCTCCCACGGCGCCGCGGAACGGATCGCCCTGACCGGGTGTGGGCCGGGCAGGCGACCTTCGACGAGTGATCAGCTGGCTGGGGCTGCTTCTCGCCCACCGGGAGTACAACC
This sequence comes from Thermocrispum sp., assembly GCF_002919275.1. Classification (NCBI taxonomy): domain Bacteria; kingdom Bacillati; phylum Actinomycetota; class Actinomycetes; order Pseudonocardiales; family Pseudonocardiaceae; genus Thermocrispum; species Thermocrispum sp. Next base: position 119,011 of record NZ_PKFA01000052.1, read on the forward strand.
TGCGCACTGGGTGGCTGAGTGACGACGTGCTCACAGGGACAGCCTTGACGCTGGTGCAGAGCATCGAGCTGGTTTGCGGGTAGTGGGGTGTGATGTGCTGGCTGTGGTCGACCCGGTCGCTGAGCGGTGGCCCGTTGTTGGGGCGTTGCTGGGGTGGGCGGTTGGCTGGTTGGTGGGCAGTGCAGCGGTCAGCTGGCGGTG